>CAXTTB010000610.1:0-2580 GCA_964246905.1 uncultured Acetobacteraceae bacterium
CCGCCGGGCTGCGCGCGGGCGGGTCCGTCTGGGTGTGGTCCGTGTGCGGCGGGACGTTGGTGCCGTCGGGCGGCAGGAGCGCCACCGTCTCGCCGTCCGTCAGGAACGCCGGGACCGCGCTGTAGCTGAACACGTCGAAGCTGGCGTTGAAGGCCTGCGCGTCGGTCCAGGACTCCTGGGGGCGCGGCACCGTCGTGAAGTGGCCGTTGATGACGGCGCCGCTGATCTCGAACGTCATGAAGCCGTGGCGGCTGTCGATGCTGGCCATCAGCCGCGCCTCCGTTTCCGGGTCGCGGTAGCCGTTGGCGGCGGCGAGGCGGTGCAGGTTCCAGTAGCCGCCGTTGCCGATGACGAAGAACGGCACGGCGTGCCCGCCCACCTGCCGCTCGATGCGCTGGTAGTTATGCACGTGCGCGCTCAGCACCATGTTCGGCACGCGCCGGGACGTGTTGATGGCGTCCTCCAGCTCCTTGGCCATCGTCGGGCTGCCGCTGTGGTGGTCGTCGAAGGAATACACCGGGTGGTGCACGGCGACGACCAGCGCCTTGTGCCGGTCCGCCGCCGCCATCTCGGCCTGGAACCAGGCGCGCTGCTGGTCGTCGAGGCGGCCATGCTCGGGCACGTTGCTGTAGAGGCCGATGAACGTCGCGAAGGGCGTGGTCAGCGTCCAGTAGAAGAACGGCTGCGTCATCGCCGGGCGGCTGCTGTCGCGCGATTCGTCGGTGTAGCCCGGCTTGGCCGACTTCACGGCCAGGAAGTTGCGGTAGAAGCCTTCCAGCGTGGTGGCATTCGCATCGACCGGCTCGCCGTCATGGTTGCCGGGGATGGCGAGGATGGGCAGCGGGTAGTGCTCGTAGGGGTCGTAGAACTGCGGGAAGTACTCCGAGACCTCGCCGTTGTAGTAGATGACGTCGCCCAGGTGGTAGCAGAACGCCGGCGCCATGGCGGCGCCGCGCAGGCTCGGCGCGAGGTTGCCGCTGTGCAGCGACTGCTCCAGCCCGCGTTCCACCAGCTTCTGCGGCTCGGGGTTCTTCACGCCGCCGGTGTCGCCCATGCAGTGCAGCGCCATGCTGCCGGCCTGGGTGATCTCCTGGAGTTCGCCGGGCGTCAGCACCTCGCCGAGGTCCATGCGGAACGGGGGCTTGCGGCCTTGGGCGAACTGGGCCGGGATCGGCTCGAACTTGGTGTTCCGGGGCGGGGCGTGCTGCGCCAGGGAGGCGCCGGGCTGGCGGGGCCGGTGGAAGGTGGCCATGCGTCGTTGCCCCCCGAGCGTCGGTCATGCGTTGGTCAAGCGTCGTTCAGGCCGGGCAGTCTGCCGCTTTGGTCGAGGGGCGGAGATGAAGTTTCCGTGTCAACGGCAGCACTCGGCCGCCGTCTGGAAAGCGGCTCAGGCGATCCGCGGCGCCTGGATGCTTGGCTGCTGCTGCTGCTCGGACTGGACTGGGCGGCGATGCGCCGGGCGGTGGCGGCGCACATAGCGGCGGCGGCGCTGCGCCGTGCTGGTGCGCCCATCGGGGAGCGTGCCGGCCGGCGGAGTGGCGTTGGGCGCCCCCGGCATCTGCAGGCCCTGGGGAAACGCCGGCTCCGCCGCCGCGAGCGACAGGATCGAGACGGCGGCCAACATCAGCTTTCGCATGGCGACTCCTTGCAATGCTGCGATCATGCATCCTGCGCCCGCCCTGTCCATGCGTCTGAGGCCCGGGCGGGCGTTTCACGGCGCCGGGCTTGCACTGGCGCCACAGGTGCGCGGGCCGCGAAGGCTCAGCGCCCCCCGCCCAACCCCGGGATCGCGCCGATCAGCTCGCGGGTGTAGGCGTGCTGCGGCGCGAGGAACACCTGCGCCGCCTCGCCCCGCTCGACGATGCGCCCGGCGTGCATCACCGCGACCGTGCCGGCAATCGCCTCCACCACCGCGAGGTCGTGCGAGATGAACAGGAACGCCACGCCGAGCCGGGCCTGCAGGTCCTGCAGCAGCCGCAGCACCTGCGCCTGCACGGACACGTCGAGCGCCGACACCGGCTCGTCCAGCACGATGATCTCCGGCTCCGCGGCGAGCGCGCGGGCGATGCCGATGCGCTGGCACTGCCCGCCGGAGAACTCGTGCGGATAGCGGTCGGCGAACTCGGCGCGCAGGCTGACCAGGCGCATCAGCTCCGCGACGCGCCCGCGCCGGGCGGCGGCGTCCATGCCGCGCAGGCTGCGCAGCGGCACGTCCAGGATCTGCCGCACCGTCTTGCGCGGGTTGAGCGACCCGAGCGGGTCCTGGAACACCATCTGCACCTTGCGGTGCAGCGCCAGGCGTTCGTAGTCCTCGACCGGGCGGTTTTCGATCAGGATGCGCCCGTCGGTCGGCGGCAGCAGGCCGACGATCATCCGCGCCAGCGTCGATTTGCCGCAGCCGGACTCGCCGACGATGCCGAGCGTGTCGCCACGCCGCAGCGTCAGCGACACCCCATCCACCGCGCGGTGCGCTGCCCTGCGCCGGGCGAACAGGCTGCGCCCGCCGCCGTACTCGCGCACGACCTCCACCAGTTCCAGCGCCGCAACGCCGCTGCCGACGCCGGTCATGCCGCCGCCTCC
>CAXTTB010000611.1:0-389 GCA_964246905.1 uncultured Acetobacteraceae bacterium
GCATGCCTACAATCTCAACTTGAAGGACTCGGCGCTGTTCGCGTCCCTGGTGTTCGCGGGCGGCGTGGTGGGCGACGCGCTCGGCGGCTGGGTCAGCGACGCGCTGCTCCGCCGGACCGGCAGCCTGATCCGGGCGCGGCGCGACCTGGTGATCCTGGGCATGGTCGGCTCCTTCGTCTGTTCGGCGCCCGTGCTGTTCGTCACCGACCCGGCGCTCGCGGCGCTGTCGCTCGGCGGGGCGTTCTTCTTCGCGGAGCTGACCATCGGGCCGATGTGGGCGATCCCCATGGACATCGCGCCGGCGTATTACGGCACCGCGAGCGGCCTAATGAACTCCGCTTCGGCGCTGGCGGCCATCCTGTCGCCGATGGAGTTCGGCGTGGTCATCC
>CAXTTB010000611.1:399-2579 GCA_964246905.1 uncultured Acetobacteraceae bacterium
CGATGCTGCGGCAGCCCGCAGCAAGGGAGCGCCCAGCATTGCCTGACGACCTGCGCCTCCGCACCACGCCGCCGGGCGACCCGCGTTTGGCCCAACGCCTGCGCCGCGAGATCGAGGGCGAGGTGCTGTTCAACCGCGCCGACCGCGGGCGCTACGCCACCGACGCCTCGATCTACCAGGTCGAGCCGGTGGGCGTCGTGGTGCCCCGCACGGCGGCCGACGTGGCGGCGGCGCTGTCGGTCGCGCGGGAGCACGGCGTGCCGGTGCTGCCCCGCGGCGGCGGCACCAGCCAATGCGGGCAGACGGTGAACCGCGCGCTGGTGATCGACTGCACGAAGCACCTGCGCCGGGTGCTGGCGGTGGAGGAGGGCGCGCGGACGGCGTGGGTGGAGCCGGGCCTGGTGCTCGGCCACCTGAACGCCGCCCTCAAGCCGCACGGGCTGTTCTTCCCGGTCGATCCCAGCACGCACAGCCGCTGCACCCTGGGCGGCATGGCGGGCAACAACTCCTGCGGGTCCAAGAGCATCCGCTACGGGCTGATGGCCGACAACGTGCTGGCCATTGACGCCCTGCTCGCGGACGGCACGCGGCACCGCTTCGGGCCGGACCTGGACGAGGGAACGCCCGCCGGCGTCGCCGCGCTGGTCCAGCGGCTGCGGGCGCTGGGGGCGGCGGAGGCCGACGAGATCGCGGCGCGGTTCCCCGCACAGCTCCGCCGGGTCGGCGGCTACAACATCGAGACGCTGACCCCCGCCGCGCGCCGGGCCGGGCGGGACAGCCTGGCGCGGCTGCTGGTGGGGTCGGAGGGCACGCTGGCCTTCTCCACGGCGCTGCAACTGGCGCTCCAGCCGGTGCTGCCGCGCAAGGTGCTGGGCGTGTGCCAGTTCCCGACCTTCCGCGCCGCCATGGAGGCGTCCCGGCACCTGGTCGCGTTGGGGCCGGAGGCGGTGGAGCTGGTGGACCGCACCATGATCGACCTCGGCCGCAGCATCCCGATCTACCGCGCCACCATCGACGAGATGGTGCAGGGCGAGCCGGACAGCCTGCTGATCGTCGAGTTCCACGGCGACGCCGACGGGCCGCTGCTCCGCAAGCTCGACGCGCTGGACGAGGCCATGGCCGACCTCGGCCATCCCGGCGCCGTCGTCCGCGCCACCGACCCCGCGTTCCAGGGCGCCATCGCCGAGGTGCGGGAGGCCGGGCTGAACATCATGATGTCGATGAAGGGCGACGGGAAGCCCGTGTCCTTCATCGAGGACTGCGCGGTGGGTCTCGACGACCTCGCGGACTACACCGGGCGGCTGGACGACGTGTTCGCCCGGCACGGCACCAAGGGCACCTGGTACGCCCATGCCAGCGTCGGCTGCCTGCACGTGCGCCCGGTGCTGAACATGAAGGACCCGGCGGACGTGTCCACCATGCGCGCCGTGGCCGAGGAATGCTTCGCCCTGGTGCGCGAGTACAAGGGGTCGCACAGCGGCGAGCACGGCGACGGCATCGTGCGGAGCGAGTTCCACGAGAGCATGTTCGGACGGCGCATCGTCCGCGCGTTCGAGGCGGTGAAGGACGCCTTCGACCCGGCGGGCCTCCTGAACCCCGGCCGCGTGGTGCGCCCGCCGCGCATGGACGACCGCAGCCTGTTCCGCTACCCACCGGGCTACGCGGCGGCGCCGGGCTTCGCCCCGCAGCTCGACTGGTCGGAGCATCCGGGGCCGCTCGGCGGGATGCTGGCGGCCGTCGAGATGTGCAACAACAACGGCACCTGCCGCAAGTTCGACGCCGGTTCCATGTGCCCGAGCTACCGGGTGACGCGGGACGAGGCGCACCTGACCCGCGGCCGGGCCAACACGCTGCGGCTGGCGCTGACGGGGCAGCTCGGTTCTGAAGCCATGGCCGGGGACGACGTGGCGGACGCGCTGGCGCTGTGCGTGTCCTGCAAGGCGTGCCGGCGGGAGTGCCCGACCGGCGTCGATATGGCGAAGATGAAGGTGGAGGCGCTGGCCGCCCGCGCGGCACGGCATGGCGTGGGCCGGCGGGCGCGGCTGGTGGCGGAGCTGCCGCGTTACGCCCGGGTGGCCGCGGCACTCGCGCCGCTGGCCAACCTCCGCAACCGGGTGCCGGCGCTGCGCCGGGCGTCGGAGCGGCTGCTGGGCCTGTCCGCCGCCCGCTCCCTGCCGACC
>CAXTTB010000612.1:0-2573 GCA_964246905.1 uncultured Acetobacteraceae bacterium
AGGAAGGCCGCTGCCCCCGCGATCGGATCGATGTCGTCGACGTCGTCCATCTCGGCGCGCGTGATCGCCGCCGCCTCGGCGACCGGATCGACGCCGAGCAGGCCGCGCCGCCGGATCGTCTCGACCGCCTGCACGCCGTGGATCGTCGGCGGGATCGCCGCCATGGCGGCCGGGGCGCAGCCGGCAAGCTGCACCGCGCTGGGTCCGCCGCCGCCGTCAACCTCCGCCATGCGGAGCGTGACCCGGTTCTCCCGCACCATGGCCCAGGAGGCGATCATCTCGGACACGACGAGGCCGGCGCCCTGCTGCTTCGCCAGGCGCCGGAACGGCAGGTCCGTGACGCCTGACATCGGCGCCAGGATCACCGGACTGTCGAGCGTGACGGCATGGCGGCCTGACCCCAGGGTGATGGGGGCGATCAGGCGTGTGGTATTTGGGTTGCCCATGATTTGGGCAAACTAATGCCGGGCCGCGCCTGACGCAATCACCGACCGCGGCTGGCGGCGCGCGCCCGTGCTAAATCGCTCCAAATTTGCGTCTCGGTTTCAATTCGCCGACGACGATGCCGACGACGATCAGCGCGCAGCCGGCCAGCGCGCAGCCGGCCAGCGCGCTGACCAGTGTCAGGGCTTCCCCCCAGCCCGACGCCGACCTGCCCGACTTGCCGGCCTGTGAACAGGAGCGTCCCGGCAAAGGCGAAGCCGATGTTGGCCCGGCGCGTCAGGGCCGGCAGGCGCCGCAGCAGCCCCCATTGCAGCAACGGCACAACCGGGATGCGGGGCGCGGTGATGAAGGCCGACTCGCTGCTGGGGACCGTCTGCAGCCCGCACGCCTGGGACACGGAGGCCGCGAAGAGGGCGGCGCCCATCGCGGCCCCGGCCCCAAGCTCGCGCGCGGTCAGGCCGGCGAGAACCCTGGCCGAGAACGCCACCGCCAGCATCGGGCCGGAGAGCAGCGGGCCGGAAACGGCAACGCCAAGCTGCACGGTGAGGAACGCCCCATCCCGAACCACCGTGATGAGCATGAACGCCGCCTCTTGGACGGTGAACGGAAGAAGGGATGACCTCTGCCGGCGGGAAGGGTGGGCGACATGCATGAGGTCTCCCGGCCACGGCGTCTGTCATGCCGGGAGGCGATGCGCCGACTTGAGGCCCTGCTTCCAAGGTGTGCGCCCGCACCCAGGCTCCAAGCGCGCCGAGATTGCTGCCGTGCCCGAGCCGCGGGTTGACGCCGCGGCGGCCGGTCGGCATGGGGTGGCGCCATGCATGTTGCCGCCATCCTCGTCGCCGCCGGGTCCGGCACCCGGTTCGGGGCGGGCCAGCCGAAGCAGTACGCGCTGATCGCCGGCAAGCCCGTCGTGCGCTGGGCGGCGGAGTGCCTGCTGCCCTACGCGGCGCACCTGCAACCCGTGGGAGATGCGGCGCTGCTCGGCCCGGCCCTGGCCGGCCTCGGCTGCCTTCCGGCGGTGCCGGGCGGCGTCACGCGCCAGGACAGCGTGCGCGCCGGGCTGGAGGCCTTGGCGCCGCTTGCGCCGGACGCCGTGCTGGTCCACGACGCCGCGCGCCCCTGCGTGCCCGACCACGTCATCCCGGCCCTGCTGGCCGCCCTCGCCCGCGTGCCGGGCGCCATCCCGGCCCTGCCGGTCGCCGACACGCTGAAACGCGCCGCGGGCGGGCGGATCGAGTCCACCGTGGAGCGGGCCGGGCTGTTCCGCGCGCAGACCCCGCAGGCTTTCGATTACCCCACCCTGCTCCGCCTGCACCGCGGGCACGCGGCGCCCGGCCTCACGGACGATGCCGCGCTGCTGGAACTGGCCGGCCTTCCCGTGGATCTCGTGCCCGGCGCCGAGGACAACATCAAGCTGACCTATCCGGAGGACCTCATGCGGCTGGAACGGACGTTGGCGCCAGCGATGGCGCCGCGGGTCGGCACCGGGTTCGACGTGCACGTGCTGGCGCCGGGCCGGGCCTTGGTGCTGTGCGGGGTCGTGGTGCCGCACGCGCTGGGGCTGGCCGGGCACTCCGACGCGGATGTCGGCATCCATGCGCTGTGCGACGCGATCTACGGCGCGCTGGCGGAGGGCGACATCGGTCGCCATTTCCCGCCGAGCGAGGCGGACTGGAAGGACGCCGACAGCGCCCGGTTCCTGCTGCACGCCGCCGGGCGGATCGCGGCGCGCGGCGGGCGGCTGGCCAACGCCGACGTGACGCTGATCTGCGAGCAGCCGAAGATCACGCCCCATGCCGGCGCGATGCAGGCAAGGCTGGCTAAGCTTCTGGGCGTCGGACCCGGCTTGGTTTCGGTGAAGGCGACGACGACCGAGCGGCTGGGGTTTGCCGGGCGTGGCGAAGGCATCGCGGCGCAGGCGGTGGCGACGGTGCTGCTTCCGGCGTGATGCCGGGGAATGGCGTGGTCGGATCGGCGGGATTCGAACCCACGCCCCCTCCAACTCCCCCGACTAGGCCGGGCCGCTCGCGTGCAAACTCCGAAGCCATCTCAGATCATCCAGGTGTATGGTCCCGCGCCTTCCTGCCGCCCTTCAACGAGGAGACGCTGACCCTCAGCATGACGTT
>CAXTTB010000613.1:0-2572 GCA_964246905.1 uncultured Acetobacteraceae bacterium
GTTGAACACCGCGAACATGATGAGCAGGCCGAACGGCAGCGTCCAGGTGAGCTGCGCCCCGAACGCCGAGTTCCACCACGAGGCGTCCCAGCCCAGCAGGTTGAACAGCAGCCCGACGCCGAGGCTCACCAGCACGCCCGGCACGATCAGGCTGGCGACGGTGAGCGTGAACAGCGCCCCCGCGCCGCGGAACCGCCGGCGGAAGGCGACGGCGGCGGCGACCGAGACCACCGCGGTCGTCGCCATCACCATCAGTGCCAGCGTCAGCGACCGGGTGAAGGCGGCGCCCAAGTCGCCCACCGCCTGCTGCTGGAACAGCCGGGTGAACCAGGCGGTCGAGACCCCGCGCATGGGGAAGGTCAGCCCGCCCTCCGGCCCCTGGAACGACAGCAGGACGATGGTCAGCGTCGGGCCGTAGAGGAACAGCACGAACAGCGCGAAGAACCCGCCCAGCAGCCAGCGGCCCAGCCCGGTGATCATGGCGTCCGCCAGATCGGGATCACAGTTCCCGCCGGATATCGACCACGCGCAAGAGGGCCGCGATCATCAGCAGCACCAGCAGCAGCAGCACCACGGCGTTGGCGCAGGCGGCGGGGTACTGCAGCAGCGCGATCTGGTTCGAGATCATCAGCCCCACCGACGCCCGCTGCCCGCCGCCCATCAGCCGCACCGTCGTGAAGTCGCCCATCACCAGCGTGATGATGAACACGGAGCCGATGGCGATGCCGGGCTTGGACAACGGCAGGACCACCTCCCGCAGCACGGCCCACGGCCCGGCGCCGGCATCGACCGCGGCCTCGATCAGCCGGCGGTCGATCCGCACCATCGTGTTGAACACCGGCACCACCATGAACAGCGCATACAGGTGGACGAAGGCGAGCACGACCGCGAAGTCGGAGAACAGCAGCACGTCGAGCGGCGCCCGGATCAGCCCGGCGCCCATCAAGGCGCCGTTGAACAGCCCCTCCCGCCCCAGGAACGGCACCCAGGAAATCATGCGGATCACGTTGGAGGTGAGGAACGGCACGGTGCAGACCAGGAACAGCACCGCCTGCAACGCCGCGCTCTGCACGCAGAACGCCAGGAACAGGGCGACCGGCACGCCCACCGCGACCGTCAGCGCCCAGACCAGCGCCGTGTACTTCAGCGTGTTCAGGTAGGTCAGCCACGTCACCGGGGACAGCAGCACGTCCGTGTAGTTGGTGAGCACCACATCCGGGATCAGCCGCACGCTGTCGTAGTCGAAGACGCTGACCACCAGGATCGCCGCCATCGGCACCAGCAGGAAGGCGCCGAGCACCAAGGCGAGCGGCGCCGCCAGCAAATAGGGCGCCGCCCTCACGCGACCACGAACTCGTTCCATTTCTGCACGAGGAAGCGGTCCTCGGTCATCACCGAGTTCCAGCAGGCGACCTGGCCCATGCGCTCGGTGAACGACCCGCCGTCGCGAATGGCACCGGCCTTTTCCAGCACCTTGCCGTCGGGCGACTTGATGTCGGACTGGGCGGGCTTGCCCTCCATCCAGAAGCCCCACTCGTCCGGCGTCATGTTCTCCTTGGCCGTTTCCAGCACCGCGCTGTAGTAGCCCTGGCGGTTCAGGTAGGCGCCGGCCCAGCCGGACAGGTACCAGTTGATGTACTCGTACGCCGCGTCCAGCTCCAAGCCGGTCAGGTTCTTGGACAGGCCGAGGCCGCCGCCCCAGGCGCGGTAGCCCTCCTCCAGCGGCTGGTAGGTGCAGGCGATGCCGCGGGCGCGCACGGCGGTGACGGCGGGCGACCACATGGACTGGATCACCACCTCGCCCGACGCCATCAGGTTCACGCTCTCGTCGAAGCTCTTCCAGAACGCGCGGAACTGCCCGGCGCGCTTGGCCTCGATCAGGAAGGCGGTCGTCTTCTCGATCTCGTCGCGCGTCATGTTGCCCTTGTCGCCGTACTTGATGCGGCCGAGGCTCTCCATCACCATGGCGGCATCCATGATGCCGATGGACGGGATGTTGAGGATGGACGACTTGCCCTTGAAGGCGGGGTCCACGAGGTCGCGCCAGTTGCGGACCGGCCGGCCCACCAGGTCCGGGCGGATGCCGAGCGTGTCGGCGTTGTAGATGGTGGGGATCAGCGTCATCCAGCCGGTGGGCTGGGACGCGAACTTGGTGGAGGCCGGCCCCTCGACGAAGCCCACGGTGTGCGGCGCGGTGCCCTGGGCGATGCGGCTCTCCGGCGACAGCCGGCCCGTGGTGAAGATCGGCACGATCTTGTCGTAGTTCTTGATCTTCTTCACGTCCATCGGCTGCAGGACGCCGGCGGGGAAGATCTTCTTGCAGATCCAGTACTCGACGTCGGCGATGTCGTAGGACCGCGGCTGCGTCACCGCCTTCTGCGACACGGCGTCGCTGTCGAGCGCCGTCATCGCCAGGGTGAAGCCCAGATCCTGCTTCACCTTGTCCGCCAGCGCGTTCAGGTTCGACACCCCGGTGCCGAACTGCCGCAGCGTGATGTTGCGGATGTTCTGCGCCCAGATGGTCGGGAAGCCGGTGATCGCGCCTGACCCGGCGGCGGCCCCGGCCAAACCC
>CAXTTB010000614.1:0-2570 GCA_964246905.1 uncultured Acetobacteraceae bacterium
GCCGGCAGGTGCGCCGAGATCTCGTGCGCGCCGTCCCACACCAGCCGCAGGGCCACATAGACCACCACGAGCAGGCCGATCCAGGCGACCCAGCGGTGACGCTCCAGCAGCCCGGCCACCAGACGCGCCGCGACGCCCATCAGCACGACCGAGATGGTCAGCCCGAACGCCAGCACCCACGGATGCTCGCGGGATGCCCCGGCGACGGCCAGCACGTTGTCGAGGCTCATGGACGCATCGGCCAGGACGATCTGCACCAGCGCCTGCCGCAGGGTCTTGACCGGCGCTTCCGCCGGGCCGGCCGCGTGCCGGGCGCCGCGCAGCTCGCGATACATGCGCCAGGCCACCCAAAGCAGCAGCAAGCCGCCGGCGAACAGCAGCCCGATGATCGCCAGCAGGCGCAGGGCCAGCAGCGCGAAGCCGATCCGCAGCGCCGTCGCCGCGGCAATGCCGATCAGGATGGCGCGGGACTTCTGCGCGTCCGGCAGGCCGGCCACCGCCATGCCGACCACGACCGCGTTGTCGCCAGCCAGCACCAGGTCGATCAGCAGCACCTGGCCGAGCGCCGCAAGCTGCGGCCAGACATCGCCGGCAAGGGTCAACGGAGGCTCCTGGATTGGCGCAGGCCCCGATTGTCACGGCGGGCGTGCGGGCGTACTGACGGCAGGCAACCGCAACGCCCAAGAGGCCCTCCATGGTTCCCCGCTACTCCCGTCCCGCCATGACCGCGATCTGGGCGCCCGAGAACCGCTTCCGCATCTGGTTCGAGATCGAGGCGCTGGCCGCCGAGGCGATGGCCGAACTGGGCAGCATCCCGGCGGAGGCCGCCCGCGCCATCCGCGCCCGCGGCGGCGCCAAGCTCGCCGCCATCGGCCCGGACGACCTGGCCCGCATCGACGCCATCGAGGCCGAGACCCGGCACGACGTGATCGCCTTCCTCACCTGGCTGGCCGAGGGCATCGGCGAGGACAGCCGCTTCGTGCACCAGGGGCTGACCAGCAGCGACGTGCTCGACACCTGCTTCTCCCTGCAGCTCACCCAGGCGGCCGACCTCCTGCTGGCCGACCTCGACGCCCTGCTGGCCGCGTTGAAGCGCCGGGCGATGGAGCACCGGCACACGCTGACCATCGGGCGCAGCCACGGCATCCATGCGGAGCCGACGAGCTTCGGCCTCAAGCTCGCCGGGCACTACGCCGAGTTCGCCCGCAACCGCGCGCGCCTCGTGCAGGCGCGGGCGGAGGTCGCGGTCTGCGCCGTCAGCGGCGCCGTCGGCACCTACGCCCACGTCGATCCGGCGGTCGAAGCCTACGTGGCGCGGCACCTCGGCCTGCAGCCGGAGACGGTCTCCACCCAGGTGATCCCGCGCGACCGCCACGCCGCGTTCTTCTGCACGCTGGGCGTGGTCGCGTCGGGCATCGAGCGGCTGGCGACGGAGGTGCGGCATTTGCAGCGCAGCGAGGTGCGGGAGGCCGAAGAGTTCTTCCACCCGGGCCAGAAGGGCAGCAGCGCCATGCCGCACAAGCGCAACCCGGTGCTGTCGGAGAACCTGACCGGCCTCGCCCGCATCGTCCGCGCCGCCGTCACCCCGGCGCTGGAAAACGTGGCGCTGTGGCACGAGCGCGACATCAGCCATTCCAGCGTGGAGCGGGCCATCGGGCCGGACGCGACGGTGACGCTCGACTTCGCGTTGGCAAGGCTGGCCGGGATGATCGACAAGCTCACGGTCTATCCCGAGCAGATGCTGGCGAACCTCGAAAGCCTGGGCGGCGTGGTGCACAGCGGCGAGGTGCTGCTGGCGCTGACCCGGGCGGGCATCCTGCGGGAGGACGCCTACCGCATCGTGCAGCGCAGCGCGATGGCGGCCTGGACCCAGCTCGGCAAGCCCGGCGCCCGGAGCTTCCGCGCCAACCTCGACGCCGACCCGGAGGTCGCGGCCCGCGTGCCGCCGGCGGACCTGGACCGCGCCATGGCCGCCGAGCTGCACCTGCGCCATGTCGATCACGTGTTCGAGCGCGTGTTCGGCGGCCACGATGTCGCCACGGATGCGGCCTGATTCGGCCATGGCCGCCGCCTTAGTAGTGAGACCCTGGCGGAAAGAGTCGTCAGGCTCTCACCACTGGCCTTGTTCGGTGGACCGGATCACCCGACTGGTCGTGTACCAATCGTCAGGTTCGGACCACTAGCTTGGAGGTGGATCAGAAGGAGGTCCATGGACATGCGAACGTTGTTGATGGGTTTGACGGTCTTGATCGGCGCAACGGCGGCGGCCTCCGGCGCACGCGCCGCGCTGCCGTCCGCCAGCCCGGTCCCGCCCGCCTCCGGCCCGGCCGCGGTGCAGCTTGTGCACGACGGCTACTACCCGGCGCAGTACGACGAGGACTGGCGCCGCCGCGAGTGGCGGCGTCACGAGGAGAAGGAGCGTTGGCGCCGGCACCGCGAATGGCGCCATGAGCGTCATGAGGAGTACGAGCACGAGCACCGCGGCTGGTAGCCGAGCGCACACGGTGGCATACGCGCCGCCGTGTGTACCGTCGTCCTGCTCCTGCGCCCCGGCCAGGCATGGCCGGTCC
>CAXTTB010000615.1:0-2565 GCA_964246905.1 uncultured Acetobacteraceae bacterium
AAGGAATACGTGGTGCGCGACGGCGACGTGCTGGAGTTCCGGTTCAACGTGTAGGAACGAGAGATGACGCCTGTATCAATAGCAAAGCGGCCAGGACCTAGCTGGGCTTAATGCGCACGCCGGATCGCGGCGCAGGGCGGCGACCGGCTCGCTTGGCCGGAGTTCGGCAATGCGGACGATCAGTTTACCCCGTTTTGGAAATGGGGTAGCGCGGCCGACACAAAGGCGTACGGCGACCTGAACAAAGGCCCGAACGAGCGGTGAGCCGGGTCGCCCGCCGATGGTTCACACCTGCCGCCGTTTGCGGTGATGGTGGCGTGGCTGGTCGGGCCGTGCCGTGGCATCCTTTGCAGGCAACTGGATCAAGGCATGGGTCGGGAGACGACCAGCCGCAAAGACCCGTCGAATTGCGGCAGCATCCGCAAGGCACCGTGGCGGGCGTCCCAAGTCCCACTATCGAGGGCAGTGCGAAGATCATCGACATAGCGGCTGGCGGTTTCAGGCGGCACGAAGCTCCAAGCGGAGCAGGCCAGGCGGGCACCATCCTCCAGCAACCGTTCCGGACGCCCGTAATAGGCTTCGTTGAAGCCGTCCTTGCAGTGGAGCGGGATGGGAACCGGCAAGGTGTTCGCCTGTCCGCCGAGAATCGCGCTTATGCGTCGCAGGGATGGATACCGCCGCGCTTCCGCCGCCAGCATGTCGGGGGCGTAGACGTTCAACCAGAACTGCTGCACGAGATCAGGATCGCAAGACAGAATGGCGACAGGCCCTCTGGTGACGCGCCGCATCTCGGCAAGCCCAGCGTCCAGGTTGCTCCACTGGTGAACGGTGAACGTCGCCATGCTCGCGTCAAACCGACCATCCGAAAAAGGCAGGTTCTCGGCGGTAGCATCGATGGCTACGCTGAGATGGGCGGGCCGCTGCTCGCGCATGGAAGATGAGGGTTCAACAGCCGTCACGTCGCGGTCTCACGGCTCAAAAGAGCCCGCGCCAGCGCCGACGTTGAGAACTGTTTTGGCGTCGCCAAGTGCGGCCTTGATGAATGCGGCAATCATCGGTTCAGGTTGGCGATATATCGAGTAGTCTTTCCCGACCCGACCATAGTTGGCATCGCCAGCACTGCCATCTTCTTCTCTGCTTGCCAAAACTCACAACTCGCCCTTAGCCAACGCTTCGCGCAATACACGCTCGATGCGGGCATTGTAGCCTTTCCCGGTCGCCTTGATGGTCGCGACCAAATCCTTATCCCAGCGGAAGGCGATGTGCGCCCGCGGGTTCTCGATCCTCGGCCTGCCACCTTTGTTCCTCATGGCTTCCATCGCGCCGGTCATGCCGGCATCAACATCGGCGATCGGGCGCATGGCCTTGAAGTCGTCGGCGCTCAACTCGCGAACTTCGCCGTTCTCATCCGTCAGTGGTGCCCTGCTCATAGTCTCGTTCCTCTCGCTTGTTGGCTTTGCGGAAGCTGATGATCCGGCGAACCTGACCGCGCATGACGTAGCAGACCACGTAAAGCCGTCCCTGACGCGGAACCAAGGCGACGATGCGCCGCTCGCCATAGTCGTGCCGGTCGTCGGCAAAGGCGAACGCCCTGTCCCATTCCAGTTCGGCCACCCGCTCGAACGGCAGGCCGCGCCCCTTGTCGTTCTTGGCGCTCTTGTCCGGGTCGAACTCAATTTCCGCAGGTTACTGTGTCACAAAATCCATTTGGGCGTAACGATTTTTGTGGAATGGAATCCGGTTTGTATTTTACGGAATAGTGCCTGCCGGCGCGCCTCAAGTGGGGCGAGCCTTAGGCGGGCGCGTCCTCGATGTCCTCGAGGCTGAACTGCTGCGCCTCCTGGTCGTAGCTGTAGAGCTCGGCGTAGCGGCCCCAGGCGATCGCCGTGCGCATGGTGCCTTCGGCGTAGTCGGGGCTCATGTGATCCTCCAGTTCGTCCGAGAAGCGCACCGCCGAGGCGCGGTGGTTCCAGCGCTCGTCGAGCGTGCGGCGGATCGCCGCCACCAGCGGCACGTGGGCGCGCAGGCTTTTCGCGAAGATCGCCTTGCGCTCGTCGGTGTCGGCCAGCGCGAACTCGCGGCCGAGGTCGGTCAGCACCAGGTCGCCCTCCGCCAGCACGGCGAAGGCGAGCTGGGCCAGGCTCTCGCCCATCGGCAGCAGCTCGTCCGCCTCCAGTTGCAGCGACTCCGCCAGCCGCGGCAGGTCGGCGCGGCCGTTGTACGGCGGGGCGGCGAGCTGCTCCAGCAGGCCCGCCATCAGGTTGGTCGAGACCGGATGCAGGGCGGTGGCGAAGGTGGTGTCGACCACCGGGGCCGGCAGCGCCGAGGACGGGGCGGGAGGCGGCACCACGGCGCGGCGGGTCATCACCGCATAGATATCGTCGACCAACTGCCGGAACGCCGGGTCGAGCCGGTTGCGCGGGTGGGCGAACGGCACCGCCATCTCGCTCGCGACCCGGCCCGGGTTCGAGCTGAACACCAGGATGCGGTCGCACATCAGCACCGCCTCTTCGATGTTGTGCGTCACCATCAGGATCGACTTCAGCGGCAGCTTGCCCTCGGTCC
>CAXTTB010000616.1:0-2558 GCA_964246905.1 uncultured Acetobacteraceae bacterium
GCCCATGGTCATCGTGGGCCAAGGCGCGTTGCGCCGCCCGGACGGCGCCGCGGTGCTGGCGGCGGCTTGGGCGCTCGCCGCATCGGCCGGTGCGCTGACGCCCGAGTGGCACGGCTTCAACGTGCTGCACACGGCGGCGGCGCGGGTCGGCGCGCTCGATCTCGGCTTCCTGCCAGGGCCGGGCGGCAAGGCGCTGCCCGCCATGCTGGGCGGAGGCGTGGACCTGCTGTGGCTGCTGGGCGCGGACGAGTTCGACACCGCGGCCATCGGCGCCGACACCTTCGTCGTGTACCAGGGCCACCACGGTGACCGGGGCGCCGCCCGCGCCGACGTGATCCTGCCCGGCGCCGCCTACACCGAGAAGGGCGGCACCTACGTCAACACGGAGGGCCGGGTGCAGCGCGGCTACGTCGCGGTGCAGCCGCCGGGCGAGGCGCGGGAGGACTGGGCGATCCTGCGCGCGTTCAGCGCCGTGCTCGGCAAGCCGCTGCCCTATGACACCATCCAGGACGTGCGGGACCGACTGGCCGCGGTGAACCCGGTGTTCAGGACCTTGCAGGACCTGCCGCGCCGCGGCTGCACGGACCAGGCCGGGCCGTCCGGCGACCCGGCTTCCATCGGGCGCGACCCGTTGCAGCCGGCGGTGCCGAACTACTACCAGACCAACGCCATCAACCGCGCCAGCGCCACCATGGCCGAGTGCACCCGCACCTACGCCCCTCCCGCGTTGCAGGCGGCGGAGTAGGCGGGCGGTGAGCGCGTTCATCGCCACGCCGTTCGGCACCTTGCTGCTGACTATCGTGCAGACGCTGGCGATGCTGGTGCCGGTGCTGGTCAGCGTCGCCTACCTCACCTTGGCCGAGCGCAAGGTGATGGCGGCGATGCAGGCGCGCAAAGGTCCCAACGTGGTAGGGCCGTTCGGGCTGATGCAGCCCTTCGCCGATGCGCTCAAGATGCTGATGAAGGAGACGATCATCCCCACGGGGGCGAACCGCATCCTGTTCGTCATCGCGCCCCTGCTGACCATGACGCTGGCGATGATCGCCTGGGCGGTGATCCCGGTGAACGACGGCTGGGCGGTGGCCGACATCAACGTCGGCATCCTCTATCTGTTCGCCATCAGCAGCCTCGGCGTGTACGGCATCGTGATCGCCGGGTGGGCGAGCAACTCGAAATACGCCTTCCTCGGCGCGCTGCGCTCGGCGGCGCAGATGGTGAGCTACGAGGTCAGCATGGGCTTCGTCATCGTCACCGTGCTGCTCTGCGCCGGCAGCCTGAACCTGACGCAGATCGTGCGGGCGCAGGAGCACGTTTGGTTCTTCATCCCGCTGTTCCCCATGTTCATCGTGTTCTTCATCTCGACGCTGGCCGAGACCAACCGCGCGCCGTTCGACCTGCCGGAAGGCGAGAGCGAGATCGTCGGCGGGTTCCACGTCGAGTACGGCGCGATGACCTTCGGGCTGTTCTTCCTCGGCGAGTACGCCAACATGATCCTGATGTCGGCGATGACGTCGATCCTGTTCCTCGGCGGCTGGCTCAGCCCGATCCCGTTCCCGCCCTTCACCTGGGTGCCCGGGCCGGTCTGGTTCATCGCCAAGATCATGCTCGTCCTGTTCATGTTCGTCTGGGTGCGGGCGACCTTCCCGCGCTTCCGCTACGACCAGTTGATGCGGCTCGGCTGGAAGGTGTTCCTGCCCCTGTCGCTCGGCTGGCTGATCCTGACCGCGGGCGTGCTGCTGGCCATGGGCTGGCTGCCCGGCACGCCGCCGGCCTGACCCCCTGCTTGACCATTGCTCTCTTGCGCGGCGGAGCCTATGCCGCCGGGCAGATTAGGAACCGACCATGGCCTTCCTCGACCGCACCGCACGCAGCCTCCTGCTCGGCGAGCTGATCTCCGGCATGTCGCTGACGCTGAGATACTTCTTCCGGCAGAAGGCGACCATCAACTACCCCTACGAGAAGGGGCCGATCTCGCCGCGGTTCAAAGGCGAGCACGCGCTGCGCCGCTACCCCAACGGCGAGGAACGCTGCATCGCCTGCAAGCTGTGCGAGGCCGTGTGCCCGGCGCTCGCCATCACCATCGAAGCCGAGCCGCGCGACGACGGCAGCCGCCGCACCACGCGCTACGACATCGACATGACGAAGTGCATCTATTGCGGCCTGTGCGAGGAAAGCTGCCCGGTGGACGCCATCGTGGAAGGCCCGAACTTCGAGTTCGCGGTCGAGACGCGGGAGGAGCTGATGTACAACAAGGAGCGCCTGCTGGCGAACGGCGACCGCTGGGAAAGCGAGCTGTCCAAGCGGCTTGAGCTTGACGCGCCTTACCGCTAGGTCCGCCAGATGATCGTCACCGCCGCGTTCTACCTGTTCTCCGCCATCCTGCTCGGGTCGGCGGCTGCCGTCGTGACCTCGCGCAACCCCGTGCATTCCGTGCTGTTCCTGATCCTGGCATTCTTCAACGCCGCCGCGCTGTTCCTGATCGCCGGCGCCGAGTTCCTGGCGATGATCCTGGTGATCGTCTATGTCGGCGCGGTCGCGGTGCTGTTCCTGTTCGTCGT
>CAXTTB010000617.1:0-1193 GCA_964246905.1 uncultured Acetobacteraceae bacterium
GCCCGACGCCATCCCGCTCGGCGCGCTGTACCCGCTGTCCGGCGCCCTCGCGGTGCTGGGCGACGAGAGCTTCCGCGGCCTGGAGCTGGCGGTCGATGACCGCAACGCCGCCGGCGGGCTGCTGGGCCGCCCGGTGCGCCTGGCGAAGGGCGACGCCTTCGACGCCAGCCAGGCGGTCGGCGAGGTCCGCCGGCTGATGGCGGCCGAGCACGTGGCCGCGGTGTTCGGCACCTATGCCAGCCCGCTGGTGTTCGCCGCGAGCCAGGCGACCGAGCTGGCCGGCACCCCGTACTTCGAGCTGGGCGCCATCAGCGACCCCGTGACCGAGCGCGGGTTCAAGTACCTGTTCCGCTCCTGCCCGGTCGCCAGCGCCTTCGGCCTCCTGACCGTCGATGCGGTGAACGACGCCCTGGCGCCGCTCTGGGGCGTCGATCCCAAGGGCCTGAGGCTCGCGATCCTGCACGAGGACGCGCTGTACGGCAGCACCGTCAGCGGCTTCCAGGCGGCGCGGTGCAAGGACCTTGGCCTCAACGTCGTGGAGAGCCTGCCCTACGGCGCCGCCACGCTCGACATGTCGGCCGCCGTGCAGCGGCTGCGCGGCGCGGGCGCCGAGGTCGTCCTGCACACCGGCTACCAGAACGACGTGCTGCTGTTCTTCCGGCAGATGCGGCAGGTCGGCTGGAAGCCGCGCATGATCGTGGGCGCGGGCGGCGGGCACTCCTTGCAGGACACGGCGAACGCGGTCGGCGCGGACTGCGAGGGCATGTTGAACGCGGACTTCACGCAGTACGCGGTGAACGAGGCCGCGGCGCCGGGCGCGCACGGGGTGCAGGCCGCCTACGAGAAGCGGTACGGCACCAAGCCGCGCAGCGGCCACAGCCTCGCCAACTACGCCGGGGCCAGGCTGTTCCTGGACGTGATCCAGCGCGCCGGCAGCCTCGACAAGGACAGGCTGCGCGCCGCCGTGCTGGCGACCGACCTGCCGCCCGGCGCCGGCGCAAACGGCTGGGGCGCCAGGTTCGACGAGAAGGGCCAGAACACCCGGGCCAAGCCCATGCTGATGCAGTGGCAGGGCGGCGCGCAGGTCACGGTATGGCCGGACGCCGCGGCCGCCGGCAAGCTCCGCCCGATGTTCGGCGCCTGACGTCCAACCTGGTGAAGACGCATCATTTTCCCGCTGCGCGGAATGATGC
>CAXTTB010000617.1:1293-2556 GCA_964246905.1 uncultured Acetobacteraceae bacterium
GCCTGACGTCCAACCTGGTGAAGACGCATCATTTTCCCGCTGCGCGGAATGATGCTTAAAAATGCACCGCCAACGGCGCGAGCAGGCCGATGGCGCCCAGCGCCACGCCGCCGATCCCCAGCACGACGCCCAGCACCGCCAGCAGCGACACGCTCGTCACGATGGAGGAGGAGACGACGACGATGGCGACCTGCAGCAGCGCGGCGGAGTACTCGTAGAGGTGGTACTTGGCCATCGAGTGGTCCCGCTCCGTTTCCGTGGCGCGGGCGCGCTCCGTCAGCTCCTTGCGGCCTTCGCCGGTGCCGGGCTCGCTTTCCCAGCGGGCGGCGGTGTCGAGCCAGGCCTGCCGCTGCGCGTCGAGCGCGGCCCGGGCGCCGGGGTCGGCCGTGGCCGCCTGCAGCGCCGCCTGCTCGGCCGCGGTCCGCACGGTGGTTTGCCGGACCGTGCGCGCCTGGAAGTACGCCCAAAGGTTCGCCGCCTCGACGTTGCGGGTGATCGCGTCGGTCTGCGCGCTCTTAGCGCCGGTCTCCACCAATGCCAGCAGCAGCGCCAGCACGGCGATCAGCAGCGCGATCCGCTTGTCGCCGGCATGTTGGATGTGCGCGTGTTCGCTCATGGGAGGTCTTTCTGTCGATGCAGGCTGTCTTTGCATGGATTGCGCCTTGCGGCCACGGTGGACGCGCCGGAGCGGCGGGCTTAACGTTTCCGCCATGCCCATCGACCCCGAAGCCCTGCTGCGCCACGAGATCCCCGATGTCCGCGAGCGCCTGACCGCACGGGACGCGGTGCTGTACGCCCTGTCGGTCGGGCTGGGCCAGGACCCGCTCGACCCGCGGCAGCTCGACTTCGTGGACCACCACCGCGCGCTCCGCGCCCTGCCCTTCATGGCCGTGGTGCTCGGCCATCCCGGCTTCTGGCTGTCGGACCCGCGCACCGGGGTGGACGCGGTGCGCCTGGTGCACGGCGAGCAGGGCATCGTCGTCCACCGCCCCTTCCCCATCGGCGGCGAGGTCGTGGGCCGCACCCGCGTGACCGGGCTGGTGGACAAGGGGCCGGGCCGCGGCGCGCTGCTCTACACGGAGAAGCGGCTGGAGGACGCCGCCGACGGCACGCTGCTGGCGACCGCGACCGCCACGGTGTTCCTGCGCGGCGACGGCGGGTTCGGCGGTCCGCCCGGTCCCCTGCGCCCGCCGCATCCAATGCCGGGAACCGCCCCCGCCCACCTCGTGGCCCTGCCGACCCCGCCCGAGCCGGCGCTGCTGT
>CAXTTB010000618.1:0-2555 GCA_964246905.1 uncultured Acetobacteraceae bacterium
TTTGGGGGGGGGGTATCCTGTAGGGCATGGACCTTGGTGGCGGCCCTGGATCGCCGCGTCGCTGCGCTCCTCGCAATGACGGAAAGGGATCGATGCAAGAGGCCGCTTGCCTGCGCTTGGGCCGGCGTTGCGGCAGGCGCCAGCTCAGGCCGGGCTGGAGCCGGGTCAGGTCGGCGCCGACGCTGCTGGAGGCCGCGGCCAGGCTCAGCTCCGGGTCGATCAGGCTGTTGAGGTGGTCCGCCCGCTCCCGCGAGATCGACTCGGTCTCGCCCAGCACCATCGTGACCGCGGGGGGGGGACAACGCACTCGTGCGGCGCGCGGCCGCGGGCGGCCATGCGGGCGTGGAGGTCGTCGTAGAAGGCGCGCATCTCCGGGGCGCCGCGCTGGATGGTGAACACCGCCTCCGCCCAGCGGCCCCGGTAGTCGGCATAGCTAACCTTGGCGGGGTCCGCCAGCACGCCGGCCTGCTTGTCGCGCACGAAGGCCTCGGCGTCCCAACTGTTCCAGAGCGCGAAGCACGCCTCCAGCAGCTCGTCCGCGCGGTCGTACCGCCCGTCCCGCGGCGGCAGCTCGTCCAGCCCGGCGTTCTGCGCTTCCAGGTCGGTGGCCGACCTGACCACGTTCCAGGCGACCCGGCCCTTGCTCATCGCGTCCAGCGAGCCGAGCCAGCGGGCCAGGTGGTAGGCGGTGTGGAAGCTGGTGGGCAGCGTGGCGCCCAGGCCCAGGTGCCGGGTCGCCGCCGCCATGACCGGCGGCACGACGGTGGGATCGAGGAAGCTGATCTGGCCGCCCCGGCGCACATAGGCGTCGAAGCTGCCGCCATGCACGTCATACAACCCGAACAGGTCGGCGAAGAAGCAGCCGTCGAAGCGGGCGGCCTCCAGCAGCCGGGCGATGTGCTCGTATCGGCTCGGCTCCAGGATGTCGCCTGACCGCCTCTCCTACCTGAAGCGATCAGACTCCAGCGCCCTCGGTGCCGCAGCCTCGCGGGCGTCCCGCTCCTCGATCAGTTGGAGGCCGTCGCGCAGGGCCTCGCTCGCGTTCTGATGCCGGCCGGACCCGACCAGCTCCGCGATCATGTTTTCGTGGTGGTCAGTGAGCACGACGTTGCGCGTGGGCACGGCGGCGTATCCTCTTGCCTGCGGTTTCAGCATACGGCCGATGGCATAATCTGCCGATCCGGATGTCCAGCGTCGGGGCGCCCTGGCCGGCAGGACTTGACGCCGGCCGATGTACAAGGCTGATCCGGCCTGACGCCGACGCGCCGCACGCGGACGCGGGCAAGCAGGATTGAACCATGGGCGAGATATTCCACCGCGCCGCGCCGGCCTCCGCGATGCCCTGGACGGGCGAGCGGCTGACGACGGAGACGGGCGGCCAGGTCGAGATCGAGCACCTGCACCGCTACTTCTTCGCCCGCAGCCTGTGCCGCGGGCTGGACGTGCTGGACGTGGCGTCGGGGGAGGGCTACGGCGCCGCCCTGCTGGCCCAGGTGGCGAAGAGCGTCGTCGGCGTCGAGGTCGCGGAGGACACGGGCGGGCACGCCCGGGCCGCCTACGACGCGCCGGGCCTGACCTTCCTGCACGGCGACGCGCGGCGCATCCCCTGCCCGGACCAGAGCTTCGACGCCGTGGTCTCCTTCGAGACGCTGGAGCACTTCTACGAGCATGACGAGTTCATGGCGGAGGTGCGCCGGGTGCTACGCCCGGGCGGGCTGCTCATCATCAGCTCGCCGGAGCGGGACGTATACTCCCCGGCGGGCTATCCCCCGAACCCCTACCACGTCCACGAGCTGACCCACGCCGAGTTCGACACGCTGCTCCGGGCGAACTTCGGCCACGTCGCGATGTATGCCCAGCGCCCGCTGCTGGGGTCGGCGCTGGTGGCGGAGGAGATCCCAGCGGGCGCGGCGCCCCTGCTGACGTTCGAGAAGCGCGACGCCCAGCGGTTCGAGGCCTCCGTCGGGCTGCCCCGGCCGATCTACCTGCTGGCCATCGCCTCCGACCAGCCTTTCGTGCCGCGGGTCGGCAGCCTGTATGTCGAGACCAGCGGCATCGAGGCGCTGTACGACGCCTCGGCCGCCGCCCGGCGGGACATCCAGTCGCTGACCGGGCGCCTGGCCGAGCAGGGCGAGCACGCGCAGCGCGTGCAGGCGGACATGCGGGCGGAGCTGGACAGGCGGGACGCCCAACTAGCCGCCCAGGAAGCTGTCCGCGCGGCGGAGGCGCAGGACTGGCAACGCCAGGTGGCCGAGGGCAGCCACCAACTGGCCCAGCGCGACGGGGAGCTGGCTGCCCTGCGCGCCGGGCTGGAGCGCCAGGCCGGGCAGTCCGCGTCGCGGGAGGCCGGGTTGCGCGCCAGGCTCACCGAGGCGCAGGCGGAGGCGGCGCGGTGGCATGCCGAAACCTTGAGGCAGCAGGCCCGGGCGGAGCATGTCGAGCACGACCTGCGGGTGGTGCTGTCCTCGTCGAGTTGGCGGATCACCGGGCCGGTGCGCGGCATCGCCGCCCGGCATCCCAAGGCGGTCGCCCGGGCGCACGGCTTCCTGGAGCGC
>CAXTTB010000619.1:0-2550 GCA_964246905.1 uncultured Acetobacteraceae bacterium
GCATTGCGGCGCCGGCGGGCCTCGCCATCGGGCTGGAGCCAGTGCCGGCGCAGTACGGGGCGGACTTCATGCTGCGGGCGGCGGAGGTGCGCCGGGTCGTGGCGGCGGCGGACCACCCGGCGGTGCGGACGCACCTCGACTGCGCCTGCGCTTCGCTGGGCGGCGACGACATCGGGACGGAGGTCGCGGCCACCGGCGCGGGGCTGGCTCCCTACCACGCGGCGGCGCCGGACATCGGGCCGTTCGACGCCCCGCCGCCGCCGCCCGTCCGGCCCTGGGGAGCGGGCGCGGATGGACGGTCACGGGGACGCGGGGGAGTTGCCGGCGCAGGCGCGGATGGTCGCCGCCGACCCGCTGTTCGACGAGGCGTTCTACGCCCGCGCGCTCGGCATCTCCGGCACCCGGCTGGAGCTGGCGTCGCATTACCTGACGACCGGGGAGGCGGCGTTGCTGTCTCCGTCCGCTGCCTTCGACGTGCGGTTCTACCGGGACGCCAACCCGGACGTGGCGCAGGGCGGCGGCAGCCCGCTGCTGCACTATTTGGTGCACGGGCGGGAGGAGCGGCGTCATCCGAACCGCCGGGCGCTGCGGCGGGATGCGGAGCGGGTGGCGGCGAGCGGCCTGTTCGACGCGCGGGCCTACGTCTGGGACCGCGGGCGCCCGGCGCGTCCGGGGTTCTCGGACATCGAGGATTACCTGGCCAGCCGCGACCACGGCGCGCCAATCGGGGAGGCGTTCGACGGCGCGTTCTATGCGCGGGCCTATGACGACGTGCTGGGCAAGGCGTCCGGCCACGCCATGCCGGTGCTGCACTACATCGCGGTTGGCCGCGCGGAGCTGCGCGTCTGCACGGAGCGGCAGTTGGCGCAGCGGGTCGAGGCGGGGCGGGCGCGGTTCAACGAGCGCTTCTACCTCGACCAATGGCGCCGGCGGTTCCCGGGGCAGCCGGCGCCGGGCGACCCGCTGGAGCATTATTTCCTGACCGGCTGCCGCTTGGGCCTCGACCCGGCGCCGGACTTCTGCGCCGACTACTACCTGCGGCGCTACCCGGACCTGCTGACGGCGGGCATGGACCTGTTCTACCACTTCGCGGCGTTCGGCGCAGCGGAGGGCCGGGTGGGGCGGCCCGACTTCACCTCGCTGCTCAGCCCGGGGGGCCTGGTTTTCGACGCGGCCAAGCCGACCGTGCTGGTGGCGAGCCATGAGGCGTCGCGCACCGGGGCGCCGCTGGTGGGGCTGAACCTGGGGGCGGCGCTTGCGGGCACGCACAACGTGGTGGCGTTCCTGGGCAAGTCCGGGCCGCTGCTGCGGGAGTTCGCGGCGAATGGCTGCCTGGCGGTGACGGGGCCGCTGTCGCCGCTCGACGCCGAGTACCTCATGCGGGAGCTGAAGGACACGCACGCGCTCTCGGCGGTGCTGCTGAACTCGGTGGAAACCAGCGGCCTGGCGCAGGCGGCGCTGCAGGCGGACCTGCCGTCGGTGGGGCTGGTGCACGAGTTCGCAGAGTACACCCTGCCGCCCGGGCGCATGTCGGACATGGTGGAGGCCATGGACCGGGTGGTCACCCCGGCGTCCCTCATCCGCGACAGCGTGCAGGCGGAGCTGCTGTCCACCCGGTCCGGACCAGCCAACCACATCGGCGTGCGCCCCCAGGGCTACCTGCCCGGCCTGCCGGAGGACCCGGCGGCGGAGGACCTGACGCGGGAGGAGATCCTGGCGCTGCTCGGCGCGGAAGCGGGACGGTCGAAGATCGTGCTCGCCGCCGGCTTCGTGCAGATGCGGAAGGGGGTGGACCTGTTCGTGCAGACCGCCGCGGCGGTGCGGCGGCTGTGGGGCGAGGAGGTGCGGTTCATCTGGGTAGGCGACGGCTACAGCCCGAAGGCGGACCTGCAGTACTCCGCCTGGGTCGCCGACATGGTGCGAAGGCTCGACCTGGAGAAGCATGTGTTCTTCCTGCGGGGACAGGGCAGCCTGGATGCGCTGTTCGCCCTGTCGGACGTGTTCTATCTCCCGTCGCGGCTTGATCCGTTCCCCAACGTGGCGCTGGACGCGCTGCGGGCCGGGCGGGCGGTGGTGTGCTTCGACCGGGCGACGGGCGTGGCCGATGCCCTGTCCGACGCGCCGGGACGCACGGCGGCGGTGGGCGCCGCGGTTGCCTATTGCGACGTGCGCGAGGCGGCGGAGGCGCTGGTGCGGATGTTCAAGCCGGCGGAGGCGAAGCGCGCGCTCGGCAATGCGGCGCTGGCGCGGCGGGCGTTCGATTTCGGCGAGTACGCCGCCGCCGTCGCCGGGCAGCTCGGCGAGGCTGGGGCGCTGCGGGAGGCGGCGGCGTGGGCGGCGGACGCCATCCTGGACGCCGGGCAGTTCGATGCGGCGTTCCACGAGAACATGCAGGCGCCAGTGAGCCGGACGGCGTTGCGCGCGGCGGTGCGGACCTACGTGGCGCGGGGGCAGAAGGGGCTGCTGCGCTTCAACCCGCGGCCCGGCTTCAACGAGGGCGTGGCCCGGCACCGCTTGTCCCAGCCCGGCCCGGCGCTGGCGGGGCCGGAC
>CAXTTB010000620.1:0-2284 GCA_964246905.1 uncultured Acetobacteraceae bacterium
GGATGCTGAGGGACGGGAATGGCGGCGGGCGGCGGACGCTGCTGTGCTTCTCCCATCTCCGCTGGGCGTTCGTGTTCCAGCGCCCGCAGCACCTGCTGACCCGCGCCGCCGCCGCCATGCGCGTCGTGTACTGGGAGGAGCCGGTCTGGGCCGAGCACGGGGCGCCCGGCCTCCGTTCGCGCCTGTCGCCGGAGGGCGTGCTGATCGTGCAGCCGCATCTGCCGTGGGGCGCCGACCCCGACGCGGCGCAGCGCCGGCTGCTCGACGCGATGCTGCGCGACGAGCAGATCGCCGACCCGGTGCTGTGGTACTACACGCCCGCGGCGCTCGCCTTCTCGGACCACCTGGCGGCGGCCGTCACGGTGTACGACTGCATGGACGAGCTGTCGGCCTTCGCCGGCGCCGACCCGTCCCTGCCGGCGCGCGAGCAGGCGCTGCTGCGCCGCGCCACCCTCGTGTTCACCGGCGGGCGAAGCCTTTACGAGGCGAAGCGCCGCGCGCACGAGCACGTCCATGCCTTCCCGAGCGGCGTGGACGCGGCGCATTTCCGCCCGGCGCGGGACGGCATGACCAACCCAGCGGACCAGGCCCGCATCCCCCATCCGCGCGTCGGCTTCTACGGCGTGCTGGACGAGCGGCTGGACCTGGACTTGCTCACCGCCGTCGCCGATCTCCGTCCCGGCGTGCAGTTCGTGCTGATCGGCCCCACGGCGAAGATCGACCCCGGCGCCCTGCCGGCGCGGGCCAACCTGCACTACCTCGGCCCCAAGCCCTATGCCGCCCTGCCGGGCTACGCCGCGAACTGGCAGGCGGCGATCATGCCGTTCGCGATCAACGCGGCGACGCGGTTCATCAGCCCGACCAAGACGCCGGAGTACCTGGCCGCCGGGCTGCCGGTGGTGTCCACGCCGGTCGCGGACGTGGTGCGGCAATGGGGCGGCTGCCCCGGCGTGCAGGTCGCCGGCACGCCGGAAGCCTTCGCGGCCTGCATCGACCGGGCACTGGCGCTGCGGCCCGCGTCATGGCGGCCGGCGGCGGACGCCTTGCTCTCCGGCATGTCGTGGGACGGCATCTGGGCCGCCATGGCGGCGCTGATCGACCGCGCGCTGGCCGCCGTCAGCCCCGGCCGATAAACGGCATCTGCGTCGCCATCACCGTCACGAACTGGATGTTGGCGTCGAGCGGCATCCCCGCCATCATCACCACCGCGTCGGCGACGTGGCGCACGTCCATGCGCGGCTCGACCATCATCGAGCCGTTCGCCTGCGGCACGCCGGCGGTCATGCGCTCCGTCATCTCGGTGGCGGCGTTGCCGATGTCGATCTGGCCGCAGGCGATGTCGAACGGGCGCCCGTCGAGCGACAGCGACTTGGTGAGCCCGGTGATCGCGTGCTTGGTCGCGGTGTAGGCGACCGAGCCGGGCCGCGGCGCGTGGGCGGAGATCGAGCCGTTGTTGATGATCCGCCCGCCCCCCGGCGCCTGCCGCCGCATCAGCGCGAAGGCGTTGCGGGCGCACAGGAACGACCCCGTGAGGTTCACGCCGACCACCGCCATCCACTGCTCGACCGAAAGCTCGTCGATGGGCTTGGCGGGCGTGCCCATGCCGGCGTTGTTGAACAGCAGGTCCAGCCGGCCGTGCGCCTGCTCGACGGCGGCGAAGGCGGCATCGACCGCGGCGGGCTGCGACACGTCGGCGGGCAGCACCATGGCCTCGCCTGCCCCCTTGCCCTCCATCGCCGTGGTCTCCAGCGCGTCCGCCCGGCGCCCGACCAGCGCCACGGTCCAGCCCGCCCGCATCAGCGCCACCGCCGCGGCCCGCCCCACGCCGCTGCCAGCGCCCGTCACCAGCGCGATCTTTCCCGCCATGCCCGAAGCCTCCCCGTCCGATGGCGTCCAGCCTGTCACGAAGCCGGGCGCCCGGCCAGTGTCGGATGGCCCCGCCGCCCATTCCGCCGTAGGCTGCGGCTTGGCAAGGACGGCCCCATGACGATTGACCTGCGCGACCCTTCCCAGCCCGCCGCCGCCGTGCGCGAGGCGCTCGGCCTGTTGCCGCATCCGGAGGGCGGGCACTACCGCGAGCTGTGGCGCGACCGCCCGGCCGCGGGCGGACGTGGCGAAGGCGGGCGCGGCGCTGGCACGAGCATCCTGTTCTTGCTGGCGGAGGGCGAGCGGTCGCATTGGCACCGGGTTGACGCCGCCGAGATCTGGCTTTGGCAGGCGGGCGCGCCGTTGCTGCTCGGCGTAAACGCCGGGGTGGGCCAGGAGGCCATGCGGCTCGGGCCTG
>CAXTTB010000620.1:2294-2533 GCA_964246905.1 uncultured Acetobacteraceae bacterium
GGGAGGCGCACGGCTGCTGCTCGGAAGGGCCGGGGCGGGGGCCGAGCGGCAGACGGGGCGGCTCGGACCGGGCTTGGCGGATGGCGAGGCGCTGCAGGCCGTCGTGCCGGCGCACGCCTGGCAGGAGGCGCGCAGCCTCGGCGCCTGGAGCCTGGTCAGTTGCGTCGTCGCTCCGGCCTTCGAGTTCGCGGGCTTCGAGATGGCGCCTGCCGGGTGGTCGCCGCCGGCCGGCTGAGGCC
>CAXTTB010000621.1:0-2529 GCA_964246905.1 uncultured Acetobacteraceae bacterium
CCCCGCCGGGGGGGGGGCGGGTGGCGGCGAGGACCAGGGCGAACTCGTCTCCCCCGAGGCGGGCGACCATGCCGCCGCCTCGCATCGCCGCGCGCAGCCGCCCGGCCACCTGGCACAGCAGCGCGTCGCCGGCCGCATGGCCGTGCAGGTCGTTGACCGGCTTGAACCGATCGAGGTCCAGCAGCAGCAGCGCGACGCCCGCCTCCTCCTGCCGGGACCGGGCAAGGGCCGAGGCCAGCGTCTCCGTGAACTGGCGCCGGTTGGGCAGGCCGGTCAGGGGATCGTGCTGGGCGAGGTAGGCCGCCTGCGCCTCGGCCCGCACGCGGTCGGTCACGTCCGAGGCCACGCCGCGGAAGCCGGCGAACGCCCCGGCCTGGTCGCGCAGCGGACGCCCCGTCAGCGACCACACCCGCTCGCCGCTGTTCGCGAGCACGTCCCGGAACGCGCGGCGGCCGGACAGGCAGGTCTCAAGGTTCTCGTCCGGGTGCCCGCCCGCATCGGTGTCGCGGAGCCGGCGGCGCAGCAGTCCAGGCAGGTAGGCGCCGCAGGCCTCGCCCGGGGCAAGGCCGAGGGCCTGGGCAAGCCGCGGCGGCGCCCGGCGCAGGCGCGCGGCGGCGTCGGTCTCCCAAAGGCAATCGCCGGCGCTTTCCTCGAAATCACGCAGCAGCAGCCCGAGCACCTCGCGCTGCCCCTCGATCTCGCGCCGCCCGCGCAGGGTCTCGGCGAGCAAGGCGCCGTGCGCGACGATGTTGCGCGAGATGAATGCCGCGTAGAGGCACAGCAGCCCGGCGGTGGTCAGCATGGCCGGCTCGCCGGACGCCGCCATGCCGCAGGCCAGCAGCAGCGACAAGGTCCAGGTGTAGGCGAGGCCGGCGCGCGGCAAGGCCGAAACCGCGAAAGCGCCGCCCACGATCATGCCGGCGGCGAGGCAGCCGAGGACGAAACGCCCGAACGGCTGCGCGCCGGAGAACAGCAGGGCCGGCGCCAGGCCCCATGCCCCGGCGAGCAGGACGGCGTGCGCGGTGGCGCGGCTGAGCGCACGCGCCGAGGCGGTCGCACGCGCCGGGCGCCGAAGGCTTCTCTGCCAGGAACGCAGGGCGAGCGCTGCGAGCAGGACGACCGCGGCGAACCAGGCCGCGAGCAGCCAAGACGCGGCTTGGTTCCAGAACGTCAGCAGCACGATGCCGGCGTTCAGCACGTTGACCGTCGCCGTCAGCGGGATGCCGCGCACCACCGCCCCGACCTGCGCCGCCCGTATCTGGCCGGCGAGGTCCGGATCGGTCCCGAGCAGCGGGTCGGCATACCCGCCCGCCGCCGCCGTCACCGCGGCTCTCAGCCAAGCGCCCCGACGCGGAGCCGAGGCATCGCCCAGGCTGGCCGCTGTTGCGGCCGGGGCGCTGACGGATGCGCTGATTGGGGCGTTGCCCCGGTGGCCGGCGTCTTGGAAGTCGGCTGCGATCGACATGATTCCGTGTGCTGACACCCGCAAGTTACGAACGGGCCAAGCGCGTCCGCCTCAACACCTGTCATGCGCTGCAGAGCAACGGCGCCGCGGTGCGCTTCCCTGGAGCCGCCCGGGTCCAGCTCCCGCCTCGATTCACCTCGCCCGTCAGGTTGGACGACGGTTGGCCAGGGGGCAAGGCAGTTGTGCGGGGCCAGGACGAAGCACTGATGCAATACCACGCAGACCCAAGGCCGGCAAAGGATTTTGTTTTGCTATCGGTAGAAAAACCGCAGGCGTCGAGGCGGCTCGGTGGTGGAGCTGAGCGGGATCGAACCGCTGACCTCCTGAATGCCATTCAGGCGCTCTCCCAACTGAGCTACAGCCCCGCCGGTGCCGGGCGAAGCAAGCCCGGCTGCGGAAGACGCGGGTGATAAACCGGCCCGCGCCCGACATCAAGGGGCTAAGCAGGCATTGAAGGCGCATCATCTTCCCTGCCGCGCGTGAGCACGCCCCGCAGGATGATGCTCAGGCGGCCTTGAGGTCCTGATGCAGCTCGAACGCCGCTTCGGTCTTGCCGCGGATCTCCTCCACCGTGACGCCCGGCGCCATATCGACCAATGTGAAGCCGGGGGTGAGGCCGGGCCGCCCCCCAGGTCGCCCGACGTCGAACACGCCGAGTTCCGTCACCACCAGGTTCACCACCCCGGCCCCGGTCAGCGGCAGGGTGCAGGCGCGCAGCAGCTTCGGCTTGCCGCCGGCGGTGTGCTCCATCAGCACGACGACGCGCGGCACGCCGGCCACCAGGTCCATGGCGCCGCCCATGCCCTTCACCATCTTGCCGGGGATCATCCAGTTCGCGAGGTCCCCGTTCTCCGCCACCTGCAGCGCGCCCAGGATGGAGATGCCGATATGCCCGCCGCGCACCAGCGCGAAGGACGCGGCGCTGTCGAAGAAGCTCGTGGTCGGAAGCTTGGTCACGGTCTGCTTGCCGGCGTTGATGAGGTCCGCGTCCTCCTCCCCCTCGAACGGGAACGGGCCGATGCCCAACATGCCGTTCTCGCTGTGCAGTTGGATGCTGATGCCGG
>CAXTTB010000622.1:0-683 GCA_964246905.1 uncultured Acetobacteraceae bacterium
GCCGCGGCGTGGCGCATCTGGACATGCCGGCATCGGCGCATCGCGTGTGGCGGGCGCTGCAGGCGGGCGGGGCGGTGCAGCCGTGACGGTGGTCCCGCTGCTGCCGCTGCCGCGCCTCGTGTTCGGCGCCGGGGCGCTGTCGGCCCTGCCGGGCGAGCTTGCGTGGCTCGGCATCCGCCGTCCGCTGCTGTTGAGCGACCGCGGGCTGGAACGGGCGGGGGCCGTGGCGGCGGCGCTCCGCGTGCTGCCCGGCCTGGCGGCGCGGCACCTCGACGTGCCGGAGAACCCAACCACAGCAGGCGCCGACGCCGCCTTCGCCGCCTATCGCGCCGCCGGGTGCGACGGCGTGGTGGCGCTGGGCGGCGGCTCCGTGATGGACACGGCCAAGTTCGTCGCGGCCCTGGCCGCGGGGGGTGCGCGCGACGCGGCGGAGCTGTCGGGCCGTCCGGACCTGATCGGCCTCCATGTCGCGCCGCTGGTGGCGGTCCCGACGACCGTCGGCACCGGCAGCGAGAGTTCTCCGGTGGCCGCCCTCCATGCCGGCCCGGCCAGCCCGGCCGTCGGCACGCGCCATCCGCGCCTGGTGCCGCGGGTCGCGGTCTGCGCCCCCGCCCGGGCCCCCACCCACCCCCCCCCGCGGATACCCCCCCCCGGGGTGCACCCCGTGTAGCCCAGCCCGGGAG
>CAXTTB010000622.1:693-2525 GCA_964246905.1 uncultured Acetobacteraceae bacterium
CACGCACCCGCCCGCCGCGGCTGATCGCCGCGACGGGGTTCGACGCCTTGTCGCACTGCCTGGAGGGCTTCTTCGCCGAGCCGGCCAACCCCGTCGTCGATGCGCTCGCGCTGGATGGCCTCGCCCGCGCCCATGCCGGCCTCGCTGCCGCCATGCGCCCGGAGGGCGACGCCGAGCGGGCCTCGCTCATGGCCGCAGCCTTCGCCGGCGGGGCGGCCATCCATAAGGGCCTTGGGCCTGCGCACGCCGTCGCGATCGTCTGCGGCGACCAGGACCTGCATCACGGGCTGCTGGTGGCCGCTGCCCTGCCCCACACCGTCGCCCTCGTGGCGCGGCATGTCCCGGGCAAGGCGGCGCGCGCCGCGCAGGCGCTCGGCATCGGGGCAGACGGCATCGGGGCGGACGGCAGCGTCGCCGACGCCCTCCTCGCGCTCCGGGACGCGCTCGGCCTGCCCGCCAGCTTCCGGGCGATGGGCTACCGGGCCGACGACCCCGACGCGATGGCGGCTGCCATGGCCCGCAGCCCGTTCAACGCCGCCAGCCCATACAGGCCGACCTCCGAGGAGTACCGGGCGATCCTACGGGCGCTGCTCGCCTGATCGCGGCCAGGGATCGGCGGACAGGGGCGGTGGCGACCGAGGCGGATGGACGTGGCGGCCCGGCGGCTGCGCCGTGGCGGCCGACGCTTTTGCCGCCCAGCGGTTGAAGACCGGCGCCCGGCGCGCTACGGCATGGGCGTGCCATGGATGGACGGAGCGTGGAGTTGTCGGGATCGGCCATGTCGTGGCGGACGGAGAACGTCGGGCGCGTCTTGTTCTCGGCCGCCGACCGCTTCGTCCATGAGAAGCTGCAGCATGTGAACAAGGCTGGGGTGAACAAGGCTGGGGTGAGCGAGGGCGGGGCCGTCGGAGTGACGGAGGTGCAGATGGCCCTGTTCCAGAACCTGGACCTGGGCGGCACCCGGCTCACGGCCATCGCCGCGCGGGCCAGCATGACGAAGCAGGGCATGATGGAGCTGGTGGACAAGGCGGCGTCGCTCGGCCTCGTCGAGCGCCGGCCCGATCCCGGCGACCGGCGGGCCAAGTTCATCCACTTCACGCCGTCCGGGCTGCGCCTGCTCGACCGGCTGCGCCGGGGCGTGGCGGAGGCGGAGCGCGGCCTGGCGGATGCGGCTGGCGCCGCCTTCGTCATCGAGATGAAGCGAAGGTTGGCCGCCTATGTCGCCGGGGCGGAACCCGGCTTGGCCATGGCGGAGCACGGCACGTCGGATGCAGGCGCGGTTTGGCGGACACAGAACGTCGGGCGCGTGCTGTCCTCGGCCACGCGGGTGTTCGTGCGGGACATGCTGCATCAGGCGCGGGAGGGGGGCCTCCGGGTCGAGGAGGTGCAGCTTGCGCTGTTCCGCAACCTCGACCTCGACGGCACCCGCCTGACCACGGTCGCCGCGCGGGCGAGGATGACCAAGCAGGCCATGCTGGAGCTTGTGAACAAGGCGGAGGCGCTCGGCCTGGTGGAGCGGCAGGCCGACCCGCTGGACGGGCGCGCCAAGATCATCGCCTTCACCGCCCCGGGCCACGCCATGCTCGAACGCCTGGGCATCGCGATCGGCCATGCGGAACAGCGCATGGCCGGGATCACCGGGGAGGCATTCCTCCCGGAGATGAAAGCGAGGCTCACCGCCTATGTCGGCGCCGTCCGTCCCGTCGAGATCGATCACAACAGCCCTCCGGCGTATGACAGCGCGATGACGGTCGTGCTGTAGCTGTCCGTGACCCAGGCCGGGAACAAGGCCTTCAGTCGGAACGTGCCGCCAAGGCCCGGCGCGTCGTAGG
>CAXTTB010000623.1:0-2525 GCA_964246905.1 uncultured Acetobacteraceae bacterium
GCCGGGGGCGGGCGGGACGGGGACCTGGGACAACGCGGACGGTTGGTCGCCGCAAGGCATACCCGGGCTGGGCGACGACGCCGTGATCGGCGCGGGCGCGGATGTCACCTTCCCCGCGGGCTATGTGCAGGTCAGGTCCATCAGCCTGGCCGGGCCGTCCAGCGTGCTGGAGCTGCACGCGGCGGGGTCCGGTCTCTTCATCTTGGGGGCAGGTCCGTCGGGACAAAGCACGGTGGGCGGCGGCATCGTGCTCCTCGGCTCCTCCGACGCATCGAACCCGCCTTACCTGTTCGGATACGACCTCACGCTCGGCGCGAACCTTTCCGTGGACGTGACGGGGAAAGCCGCTCTCGGCGGCGGCCAGACGCCGTTCCAGCCGTATCAGTTGACCGTGGCGGCCGGCGCCGCCGTCAACGTCGGGCCGGGCGGCAGCCTCGCCCTTCAAGGCATCATCAAAGGTCCAGGCGTGGTGCACGTCGCATCCGGCACGCTGAACCTTTTGGGCGTGTTCCCCGCGTCTCCGAACGGTCCTTCCAACACCTTCTCGACCCCGATCCAGATGGACGACGGCGCGGCGACGGTGGTGGTCGGGGGCAACCTGCCCGTCACGGTCGGGGGTTTCCGTGCCGGCGATGTCCTGGATCTCCGCAACACCCTATATCCGTATCCGCTCCTCCCACCCGGCTTCCCCTCTTACCCGCCCGGGCCGTTCGAGGCCCAGGTCAGCGGCGACCAGTTGCAGGTCTCGTCCAACGGCACCGTGATCCGGAGCGTGACGCTCGCCGGGCAGCAGGCGCCGGGCGCCACCTACCAGGCGACCCTGAGCGGCGCCACCGACATCCTGGTCACGACCACGGCGCAGCCGGCGGCCGCCGTCGCCTTCGCCGACCAGACCACGGGCGCGTCGGGCAGCCACGCCATGGATGCGGTGTCCGGCGGCCCGGATTACCTGCAATGGCAGTACCTGGATGCCGGGTCCGACACGGTGGCGATGGCGGCGGGCCTGGCCAACGTGTTCCTCAAGGGCGGCGGCGGCACCAAGGCCCTGGCGGCGAGCAGCGGCCAGAACGTGCTCGACGGCGGCACCGGCAGCGCCATCCTCACGGGCGGCTCGGGCAACGACACGTTCTTCCTGGACCTGCGCGGGACGGCCCAGGTCTGGGACACGGTGGCGAACTTCCACGCCGGCGACGCCCTCACCGTCTGGGGCTGGTCGCCCGGCCAAGGCACCGAGGCGGTGGACGCGCTCGCCGGCGCCGCGGGGTCCCAAGGGGCCACGCTGCGCCTGGCCAGCGCCCCGGGCGGCCCGGTGAGCAGCGTGACCTTCGCCGGGCTGTCCGCCGACCAGGTGGCGCACCTGCAGACGAGCACGGGCACCGCTGGCGGCTTGCCCTATGCCTATTTCAGCAACCCCGGCTGACCTGCGGACGGCGCCTGACGACGGTCCTGCCTGAGCCTCGCGCCGCGAAGCGTGTCCATCTGCGCTGCCGAGGGGGTGGCGCGGCGGCTGGAGCGGAGCGCCCAGCCCCGTTGACCGGGCCGCCAAGATCCGGCGAACCCGCGCAGGTCGCCTCGCGATTTCGCAGTGATTTGCGCGGGGCTGAGGCTGCGTGCCAAAAATGACCCCGGTACGGGTCGCCCGGCGGGGCAACTGGTATTAAATGATAAGCAGTGCTTTACCGTATCGCGCGAACAGTGTTCAGCCGCTTGGAGCCTCCGCTTGATCAGCAATCACAAGGTGTCCGTCGTGCTTCCGGCCTTCAACGCGGAGCGGACCTTGCGGCAGACCGTCGCCGAGATTCCCGAAGGCGTCGTGGACGACATCATCCTCACCGACGATGCCAGCCGCGACAACACGGTGGCGGTGGCGCGCAGCCTCGGCCTGCACACGCTGCGGCACGACCGGAACCGCGGCTATGGCGGCAACCAGAAGACCTGCTACCAGGCGGCGCTCAACCGCGGCGCCGACATCGTCGTCATGCTGCACCCGGACTACCAGTACACGCCCCGGCTGGTCATGGCGATGGCGTCGATGATCGCCTCCGGCCAGTTCGACGTCGTGCTCGGCAGCCGCATCCTGGGCAAGGGCGCGCTGGCCGGCGGGATGCCGCCTTACAAGTACGTCGCCAACCGCGCGCTGACCTTCACGCAGAACCTGATGCTCGGCGCCAGGCTGTCGGAGTACCACACGGGCTACCGCGCCTGGAGCCGGGCGGTGCTGGAACGGCTGCCGCTCCATGCCTGTTCCGACGACTTCGTGTTCGACAACCAGATGCTGTCGCAGGCGCTCTACTTCGGCTACCGCGTCGGCGAGATCTCCTGCCCGACCAAGTACTTCGCCGAGGCGTCGTCGATCAACCTGCGGCGCAGCGCCATCTATGGCATGGGCGTGCTGCGGACCGCGCTCAGCTTCCGGCTGCAGCGCATGGGCCTTGCGCGTTCGCCCTTGTTCGCGGACGGCGGCGACCGGCGCCTGCGCCTGCGGGAAGCCACCCAGGTATAAACGCATGAGCAGGCTTGGGGGC
>CAXTTB010000624.1:0-2522 GCA_964246905.1 uncultured Acetobacteraceae bacterium
TGGCGACGATACATGGGAGCCGCTCCTGGCGGGAATTGCTGCGGCCGGCACGATGGGCACCAGCGCCGGGCCGGCCGGGAAGCCGAAATGGTGCTCCTCCAGCCAGCGCATGACGCCCGTGGCGGCGTCGAGGCCGAAGGCGCTGCCGCCGGTGAGCAGGACGGCGTGGACGCGCTCCACCAGGTTGGAGGGATCGAGCAGGTCGGTTTCCCGCGTGCCGGGTGCGGCGCCCCGCACGTCCACGCCGCCGACGGCGCCCGCTTCGGTCAGGACCACGGTGCATCCGGTGGGACGCCGGCCGTCGGTGAAATGGCCGATCCGCACGCCCGGCACGTCGGTGATGGCGCCGCCGAGGGTCTGCGGGCGCGCTGGGCTGCCTTGAGCACCGGCAGGCATCGGCGCGGCCACGGCGCCGAGGCCGAGCGCCGCCGTCGAGGCGAATTGGCGACGATACATGGGAGCCGCTCCTGGCGGGAATTGCTGCGGCCGGCACGATGCACGAGGACGCGGCCCGGCGCCAGGATGGGCGACGAACCGGAGCCGCCCTCGCGCGTCTGTCACCCGAACCTTTTGAAGGAGGCACCGATGGCCGCAGACGAGACCCCTAAGGGCAAGCTGCCCGGCAACCAGGGCCAGTTCGGCGAGGGCGATGCGACGGAGGCCTACAAGCCGCTGGAGAAGCACCCCGCCGCGCCGGAGCCGGCGAAGTCGCCGGACCAGCCGCCGGGCGCGGAGGCCGAGGTCCAGGGACAGACCAACGCGGGGGAACGTTCCTGATGTCCGGCTCCATCGACGGCCTGGCGCGCAAGCACGGCGTGAGCGTCGATGCCGTGCGGGTGCTGCAGGACGCCCTGCGCCGCGGCGGCGGGCAGCAGGCGCAGTTCAGCCACCCGGACCTCGGCGGCATGGGCCAATGGTCCGCCGGCGGCATGACGCAGGTGGGCGACATGTTCAACACTGCGCTGAAGGACAAGGTGAACGCGCTGTGCAAGGAGCTGGCGCAATCCGCGACGACCATGCCGCCCCAGAGCGACCCGCCGTCGGCGCAGCAGCAGAGCCAGGGGCACGGGGGCGAGGAGCAGCACGGCGAGAAGCGGTCGCCCCCGCGCGGCGATTGGTGGCCGCAGGAGCTGGGCCGGCCCTCCGCGACCGGATCGCAGAACGGGATGCGCTACGCCTGCTTCCCGGACGCCCGCCGGGTCGCGGTGGAGCAGGCCGGCCGCGTCACCCTGTACGACAGCGGCGAGCACCGCATCAACGGCGTGTCGCAGTCGCAGAGCGGCGGGCAGGAACTGAGCTTCAGCAGCCAGAACGGCACCGTGCGCGCGTCCGACCTGCCCGTGGCGGGCTGAGCCGCCGCATGGGAAGACGGGGCTACTCCTCCTTCATCGCGTGGCCGATGCTGTCGGTGATCGGGCTGATGAGGAAGTCGAGCACGGAGCGTGCACCGTTCACGATCAGGATGTCTGCCGGCATCCCCGGCAGCAGCACGACGCCGGGCTTGTCGCGCAGCGCGTCGGCGTCGATCTCCGCCCGCACCAGGAACACCGGCATGTTGTTCGCGTCCATCTGACGGTCCGCGCCGACGTAGGCGAGGCGCCCGGTGATCACCGGCACGCGGTGCGCCTTGTAGGCGGTGAGCCGCACGTTGACGCGCTGGCCGACCGCCAAATGCTCCACCTCGTGCGGCGCGACCGTGCCCTCCACCAGCAGCGTCCGGCTGTCCGGCACCAGGTCCATCACCGGCTGGCCCGCCACGATGCTGCTGCCCGGCGTGAAGTACTTGAAGTCCGTCACCGTGCCGGCTTCCGGCGCCAGGATTTCGCGCTTCTGCAGCAGGTCCCGGGCGGCAAGGAGCCGCTGCTCGGCGTCCGCCTGCGCGGCCTGGGTTTCCGACCGCTCGCGGGAGATGTCGGCCCGGCGGGCCTCGGCCGTGTTGACGATCCCGGACCGCACCTGCGCGATGACCTCCAGCGCCTCGTTGTACTGCCCGCCGAACTGGCCGAGGGCGCCGCGCAGCTCGGCCTCGTTGCGCTGCAGCTCGAGCTGGCGCGGCTTGGTGGACAGCCCCCGCGCCATCAGGAAATCGACGCCGCGCAGCTCCTCCTTGACCAGGCCCATGCGGAGGCCGGCGGAGGCGATCTGCGCCCGGAGCGCCGTGATCTGCGCCTCCTGCTGGGCGACCTTGCGCTCCTCCACCCGGGTGTTGGCATCGAGCGCGCCCCAGCGGCTTTGGAATTGGGAGGCCTCCGCCGCCACGGCCGCCGCGACGGCGGGATCGGCCTTCGCCGCCTCCTGCAGCGCGGCGGAGACCGGCAGCGTGCGCTGGTCTGCCGCTTCCGCCTTGAGGCGTGCGGCGCGGGCCACGGCCGCCCAGTACTGCACATGGGCCTGCGCCATCGCGGCCCGCGGCTGCACGTCGTCGAGGCGCAGCAGCGCCTGGCCGGCCGCCACCCGGTCGCCCTCCTGCACCAGCAGCGCCTTGAGGGTCCCGCTGTCCACTAGCGAAATGGTCTTGCGCT
>CAXTTB010000625.1:0-2521 GCA_964246905.1 uncultured Acetobacteraceae bacterium
CTGTCGGAGGTGATCGACGTCGTCACCCACCGTGCGTCGTGCAGGTCGGCCAGCAGGCCCAGCAGGAACACCGCCGGCGGCGTCATGCTGGCCGGGCGGTGCAGCGACCAGAAGAACACGCAGGCCAGCGCCACGGCGGGCTGCGCCTGCGCCTGGCCCGGCAGGCCGAGCGGCGCCGCGGCCAGCACCAGCAGAGCCGCCGTGCAGACGCACGGGAAGGACCGGCGGGACACGGCGTCAAGCCGGCGCCGCAGCGTCGGGTGCGGACGGACGCCGGGCGTGCGCAGCGGGGTCAAGGCGGCTTGCCCCGCCGCTCCGCCAGCCGGGTCATCGCCTCCGGCGCCGGCACGGTAGCGCACGGTGCCGAGCGGCAGCCCGGCGGGAAAGGCGTTGGCCTCCGCCGAGGTCACGACCCGCTCCCCCTCCGCCGGCGCCATGTCCTCCGGCCAATGCGCGAGGCGCGGGCGCGGGCCGTTGGTGCCCATGAGCATGGCGTGCCCGCGGCTGCCCTCCAGCGTCACCGGGATGCGGCTGTTCAGGTCCGTCACCAGCAGCACGCGGGCGCTGCGCGCGCCCAGCTCCGTGACCCGGCCGACCAGCCCCTGCCCGTCCAGCACCACCTGGCCCTTGGCGACGCCCTGGCCGCGCCCGATGGGCAGCAGCACCGCGCGGGCATAGACGCCCCCGGCATCGGCGACGACGCGCGCCGTGACGAAGGAGGCGGCGGGGTCGGGGACCCAGTGCAGCGTCTCCTTGAGCATGGCGTTCTCGGCGTCGAGCGCCACTGCCGCCGCCTGCCACCGGAGCAGTTGCTCGTTCTCCGCCCGCAGCCGGGCGTTGTCGGCGCGCAGCGACCGCAGGTCCCGCAGCTCCTGCATCGCCGCGTGCGCGGCGTCCCGCGGCACCTCCGCCGCGGCGAAGGCCGGTGCCAAGGCGTCGGCCAGAGCCATGCGCGCCCGCTCCGCCAGCGGCGCGTCGGCCCGGCCGAGCAGCAGCAGCGCGACGCCGGCCAGCACCAGCATCGGCAGGGTGAGCCGCGCCAGGGACTCGCGCATGGGAATCGACGGCCGAATCACGCGCCTGCGCCTCCATAAGGTGTCAGGCCGATTCGAACGGTTTAGTACATCGACGTCAAGACATTCCGTAGCCGGTTCATTTCCTCGAGCGCCCGGCCGGTCCCGAGCGCCACGCAGCTCAACGGCTGCTCCGCCATCACCACCGACAGCCCGGTCGCGTCGCGCAGCGCCTGGTCCAGGCGGTGCAGCAGCGCGCCGCCGCCGGTCAGCACGATGCCCTTGTCCATGATGTCCGCCGCAAGCTCCGGCGGCGTGTTCTCCAGCGCGACCTTCACCGCCTCGATGATCGCCGCGACCGGCTCGGCCAGGCTGCCGGCGACCTGGCGGCGGTTCACCGTGATCTCCCGCGGCACCCCGTTCAGCAGGTCGAGGCCCCGCACCTCCTGCGACGGCCCGTCCCCTGCTCCCTCGGAGGGCGTCGCCGCACCGATGTCGATCTTGACGCGCTCCGCCGTGCTTTCGCCGATCAAGAGGCTGTGGGTGCGGCGGAAGTAGCTGATGAGCGCCTCGTCCATCTTGTCGCCGCCCATCCGCACGCTGCGGGAGAACACGATGCCGCCCAGCGCGATCACCGCCACCTCCGTCGTGCCGCCGCCGACATCGACGATCAGGCTGCCGGACGCCTCCGTCACCGCAAGCCCGGCGCCGATGGCCGCCGCCATCGGCTCCTCGATCAGGAACACCTTGCGCGCGCCGGCGCTTTCGGCGCTTTCCTGGATGGCGCGGCGCTCCACGGCCGTGCTGCCGGACGGCACGCAGATGACGATGACCGGGCTGGCGAGCCGCCGCCGGCGCCGGGCCTTGCGGATGAAGTGCTTGACCATCTCCTCCGCCATGTCGAAGTCGGCGATCACGCCGTCCCGCAGCGGACGGACCGCGACGATGCCGCCGGGCGTGCGGCCCAGCATCCGCTTGGCCTCCTCCCCCACCGCGAGCACCTGCTTCTTGCCGCGCACCTCGGAAACCGCCACCACGCTCGGCTCGTTCAGCACGATGCCGCGGCCGCGCAGGTAAACCAGGGTGTTGGCGGTCCCAAGGTCGATTGCCATGTCCGCAGGCGTCACCCCGAGCAGACGTCCCAACATGCAGCCCCTCCTCGACTCGTGGGAAATGCCACGTCCCGGCCGCAGCATGGCAGGTAAACCGGACCGCCGCAGCATTTCGATGTCGCAAAGGTCTGCCTCAACTTTCAGTGAGCCATATTTGCGACACACCTTGGCGGCATAATCGCGTATGGTTCATGCGTTGGTCATGAATGCAACCTGATGGAGAGAACACCATGCGTTCTGTGATGACGGCGGCGTTCGCGGCGGTCCTGCTGGTGGGCCTGGCGGCGTGCGGGAACCGGCCCGGCACGCGGGCGGTGACGGGCGGGCTGCTGGGCGCCGGGACGGGCGCGGCGGTCGGCGGGTGCCCAAGACTGGACCGCGGCGAAGAGCGGGACC
>CAXTTB010000626.1:0-2520 GCA_964246905.1 uncultured Acetobacteraceae bacterium
CCACGCCGCCGGCCTCGGTGATGCGGTGCAGCGGGCCGCGCAGCGCCGGGTCCTGGCCGGCCGCGGCCTCGGCTGCGAACAGCGGCGCCAGGTCGCGGGCGATGGAACCGGCCACCCAACGGGCCAGCCGCACCCGCACCCGCTCCCGCTGCGGGCCATCGAGGAACTCGCTGTCCAGCACCTCCACGACCGGGCGGAGCAGGCTGGCGCCGGGCCGCAGCCGGGCGACCGGCACCCCGTCCCAGGCGAGCTTGTGGTCGGGCAGCAGCGTAAGAGCCGCGTCCTCCGCCGCTTCCAGCTCCGCCACCCGGCGCGGCATCCACTCGCGCAAGGCCCGGCGCGCGGCGCGAAGCACCAGGCGCTTCTCCTGTCCCTCCGCCAGCGGGTCCGGCAGGAAGGCGAAGCCGCCGACATGGCCGACCGAATGGCCCTCCACCACCACCTCGCCGCGGGCGGTCACGGCGGACAGCAGCTCCTCGCCATCGATCTCCTCCAGCCGGCGCAGCAGATGCGCGGCCCGGCGGTCCACGAAGCGCGTCGTCAGCCGCTCGTGCAGCGCGTCCGACAGCAGGTCCTCGACCTCCCGCGTGCGCGCCTGCCAGGCCGGCGCGTCGCGCACCCAGTCGGACCGGGCGGCGATGTAGGCCCAGATGCGGACGCCCGAGAGCCGCTGCATCAGCGTGTCGATGTCGCCCTCCGTGCGGGCCAGTCCGGCGATGCCGCCCTCCAGCCAGTCCGTCGGCAGCGTGCCCTCCCGCGCCAGGTGGCCGAAGATGCGGGCGCAGAGCCGGGTGTGCGTGTCGTCCGCCAGCTTGCGGAAGTCGGGGATCTGGCAGGTTTCCCACAGCAGCCGGACCATGCGGCGGCCCCGCGCCAGGCTCCGGATATCCTCCTCCCGCGCCAGCGCCTCCAAGGTCTCCAGGTCCGTCGCGTCGGGTCCGCGCACGAGGCCAGGGCGCGGCGGCGGCGCCGTCAGGGTGGCGAGGAGCGTATCGAGCGTCGTGAAGTCCAGCGCGGCGTTGCGGTAGTAGAGCTGCTCCAGCGGCTCGAACTCGTGCCCTTCCACGGCGCGCACCAGGTCGTCGTCGAGCGGCGGGCAGGTCGCGGTGGTGCCGAAGGTGCCGTCCCTCATGCCGCGTCCGGCCCGCCCGGCGATCTGCGCCACCTCGGCGGCGGTCAGGCGGCGCGGGCGGTGGCCGTCGAACTTGCTGAGCCGGGCGAAGGCGACGTGGTCCACGTCCATGTTCAGCCCCATGCCGATCGCGTCGGTGGCGACCAGGAAATCGACCTCCTTGTTCTGGTAGAGCTGCACCTGCGCGTTGCGGGTGCGCGGCGACAGCCGGCCCATGACCACGGCGCACCCGCCCCGGCGGCGGCGGATCAGCTCGGCGATGGCATAGACCTCCCCGGCGCTGAACGCGACCACGGCGGAGCGCGGCGGCAGGCGCACCAGCTTGGTCGGCCCGGCATAGGTCAGTTGCGACAGGCGCGGCCGGGTCTCGATCTCCGCCTGCGGCACCAGGCGCTGCAGCAGCGGGCGGATCGTCTCGGCGCCGAGGAACATGGTCTCCACCAGGCCGCGGGCGTGCAGCAGGCGCTCGGTGAACACATGGCCGCGGTCGGGGTCGGCGCAGAGCTGGATCTCGTCCACGGCGACGAACTCGGCGGCGCGGTCGAGCGGCATGGCCTCCACGGTGCAGGAGAACCAGCGCGCGCCGGGCGGCACGATCTTCTCCTCCCCGGTGATCAGCGCCACCGACTTCACGCCCTTCTTCGCCACCATGCGGTCATAGTTCTCCCGCGCGAGCAGGCGCAGCGGAAAGCCGATGATCCCCGACGCGTGCGCGAGCAGGCGGTCGATGGCAAGATGGGTCTTGCCGGTATTGGTGGGTCCGAGGACCGCTTTGACCCGAGAGGGAAAGCCCGACATGCCGGGATGGTTGGGCCTTCGCCGGAAGATTGCAAGTTTTGGATGGCAGGCCGCGGCGCATGAACGCCACGCGCGCCGCCTTGCCCGTCCGCCTTGCCACTCGCCTTGCCTTGGGCGGAACCAGATAACATAAGGTAACATTTGGCGTCCGAGGCGGCTTGTCGCGAATCGGCGCATGGCCGGAGCCATGGAAATGTTCGACCGCGACCTGGACTGCTTTGCGGACGCGGATGCAAGCGGGGCGGGCGCGGGCAAGGCGGCGCTGCCGATCTATTCCATACGGCCGGGCGCCCTGGACGCGGCGCTGGCGGCGTTGCCGCCCGGGCAGGCCGCGTTCGCTCGGGCCAGCGGGTTTGCCGCCTTGCCGGGACAGTTGACGCTGCTGCCGGGTCCGGACGGCCTGGCCGGCGCGTTGCTGGGCTTGGGCGACGCCCGGACGCCCTTCGCGCATGGCGGCCTGCCGGCGGCGCTGCCGAGGGGTGCGTCGGCGCGGCTGGAGCCGGGCGACTTCGACATGGACGACGCCGTGCTGGGCTTCTGTCTCGGCGCGTATCATTACGACGCGCACCTGGCTGCGCCGCGGACGACGG
>CAXTTB010000627.1:0-238 GCA_964246905.1 uncultured Acetobacteraceae bacterium
GACCTGGCGCATGACGCGGCGTTCGGCCAGCAGGCGGCGCGGTCCGCCGGCCCGCACGCCGCCGCGGTCGCCCGGTTCATGCTGGACACGCTGCGCCCACGGGCGGACCAAGACCTGGCCGGAGTGGGCGCCATGCTGCGGGCGTTCCTCTCGCAGGCGGCGCAGCCGGGCGGCCCGGGGGGGTGCCGGGGCGCCGGGGCGGGCGGGGGGGTGGGGCGGGCGGGGGGGGGGGGGCGCC
>CAXTTB010000627.1:248-2516 GCA_964246905.1 uncultured Acetobacteraceae bacterium
GGACGGCACGGTCGAGATCATGGCCGCCGTGCCGGGCGGCTGCGTGATGCTGCAGGGCTGGGGGGCGCGCATCGAGGGGCCGATGCAGGTGGTGCTGGCCGGCGCGTCGCTGCCGTGCTTCGCCGGGCACGCCGGGGAGTTCACCCGCACCGACACCGTGGCCCCCGTCACCGGCGTCGTGCTGGGACTGCCGCCCGAGGCCGCCGGGGCGCTGGCCGGCATCGACCATGTGTTCATCGTGTCGGAACGCGGCCTGCACAGCCGCAGCCTGGTCGAGCACCGGCTGCTCGACCCGGCGGACAGCGCCGGCCACATCCGGCACATGCTGCCCAGCCTGCGCTGCCCGCCGCCGATGCAGGCGCTGCTGCGGGAGGCGCTGCTGCCCCGCTACGAGGGGCGGGACACGCTGTGCAACAACAGCCACCCGGTCCGCGCCGCGCTCGACGTGGCGATGGCGGCGCCCGGGGCCGGCGCCTACCTGTCGGGCTGGGTGTTCGACCCGCTGCGGCTGATCGCGGAGGTGCACCTGTGCGGCGCGGGTGGCGCCGCCACGCGCATCGACACCGCCTGGACCCGGCTGCGGCGCCCGGACGTGGTGGAGGCGTTCCGGACCACGCCGGGCTTCCCGCCGTCCACGGACCTGGATGCCGGCTTCGCGGCGTCGGCCACGACGGAGGGCGGGCCGCTCCACCTGCGTTTCAGCTTCACCGACGGCAACCGTGCCTTCCTGCCGGTGCCTACGGTGAACCTGAGCGACCCGCTGAACCGTGCCCGGCTGCTGTCGAGCGTGGACCTGTTCAACCTGTCCGGCCCCACGGTCCTGGAGCGGCAAGTGGCGCCGCTGCTGGCCCGCCTGCGCCCATCCGCCCCTCCGCCCGCCCGCGTGGTGATGCAGGGGCCGGCCGCGCGGGAGCACGCCGTCGTCGTGCCGCTGGCCGTGCCCGTGCTGCCGCGGGCGTTCCTGTCCGGCTTCCTGCAGGACCCGCCGGGCGACGCGGAGCAGGTGGTGCTGGTCTGCGGCCCGGAATGGGATGCGGCGGCGCTCGACGCGCTGAGTGGCCTCCTGCGGTTCTACGCCCTGCCGGCGACGGTCCTGGCCGCCGCGGACACCGCCAGCCCGGCGGCGGCGCTGCGGGAAGCCGCGCGGTGCACGACGGCGGCGGTGTTCCTGCTGGCCGGACCCGGCGTGTCCGGGCGGGCGCCGGGCTGGCGGCAGGCGCTGTACCGTGCCGCCGCCGGCCCGGCCGTCGCCGGCCCGACGCTGCTGTATGAGGACTGGTCGGTCCGCTACGCCGGGTCGGCCGAGCTGGGGTTCCAGGACATCGCCCCCGACGCGCCGCCGCAGGCGCAGGTGCCGGGGATGCCGGCTGGCTTGATGACCAGCCAGGCGCCGGTTCCGGCGGCGAGCGGCACGCTGGAGTGCTGCGCGCTCCGCCGCCCGGCGCTTGCGGCGCTGGACGGCGCGGGCGTGCTCTCGACGGACGCCGGACGGGAGGCGGACTTCTTCCTGCGGCTGCGCAAGGCTGGGCTGGCCGGGACGTGGGTGCCGTCCGTGCAGGTCTGCGCGCCGGAGGACGGGGACGCGCAGGGCCAGGCCGGGCGCATCGTGGACCAATGGATGCTGCGCGAGGCCTGGCGCCCCGCGTCAGGGGGGAAGTAGGCGATGCGCGTCCTGGTCATCTCCCACGGCCACCCGGCGTTCTCCATCGGCGGCGCGGAGGTCGCGTCCCACGCCCTGTTCCGCGCCATCCAGGCGACCGGCACGGACGAGGCCTTCTATTTGGCCCGCGCCGCGCCGCCCATGCGCCGCCACGCGGCCACGCCGCTGATGAGCCTGCGGCAGGGCGAGCGGGAAGCGTTCCTCCATGCCGACGCCTGGGACGAGTTCTGGCTGTCGAACGGGGCGCTCTCCGACCTCGACGGCGCGTTCGCCGCGTACCTCGGGCAGGTCCGCCCGGACGTGGTGCATTTCCACCATGTCATCGGCCTGGGCGTTGAGGCCATCGCCGCGGTGCGGCGGCGGCTGCCCGCGGCGCGCATCGTGGTGACGTTCCACGAGTACCTGCCGATCTGCCCGAACCACGGCCAGATGGTGAAGACCCAGCGCCGCACGCTGTGCCACGAGGCCTCGCCCGCCGCCTGCAACGCCTGCTTCCCGCAGCACAGCCCGGCGCTGCTGTTCCAGCGCGAGCAGCACATCAAGAACCACCTGCTGCTCGCCGACGCCTTCGTGTCACCGAGCCGGTTCCTGGTGGACCGCTATTGCGC
>CAXTTB010000628.1:0-2510 GCA_964246905.1 uncultured Acetobacteraceae bacterium
CAGGAGGCTCGTGGGCAGGAGGCCGGTGGGCAGGATGGGGCCGGTAGGGCGCATGGGGTGCTCGCGTTTGGGTCGGGGCGAAAGTGCCTTGGGCGCGGGTTGGCGGCAAGGGCCTCGGCGCCGCGCGGCCGGACCAGCATCGTGCGGCGGCTGGCGTACAGATGAATGCCGCCACGCCGGCGAAAACGGCTTGGAACATCCGGCACCGCCGCAAGAAAGCGCCGGCATAGGCTTGCCGACCCGGCCCCGCTCTGCAAGCATCCAGCCCAACGAGCACAGAAAATGCGCCGGAGGAACCGACCCATGACCGCTCAGTCCTTTGATCCCAACGATTTCGCCTACACCGCCGTCGTGTATCTCAACGTAAATATCGGTGGGTCCACCTACCGCGGCTCCGGCGTGCTTATCTCGCCGGACGAGGTGCTGACCGCCGACCACCTCGTGTACGACAATCTCTACGGCCTCGCCACCGGCATCCTGGTGGCGCCCGCCTACGGCAACGGCGTGGCACCGTTCGGCATCATCGACGGCACCGTCGCGCACTACAATCCCATCGTGGACAACCCTACCATCCCGGCCACCGATTCCCAAAACGACTTCGCCATCATCCATCTGGCCCAGCCGGTCCCGGGCGCCGGCAACATGGTGGTGACGTCCAGCTTCGCGGCCGGCGCCGTGCACGTGACGGGCTACCCAGGCTTCGCCGGCCAAGTCATGGTCGATGACGCGCAGAGCGTCGCCGCCAACCTGTCCTACACGATCTGGGACGGCACCCTCACCGGCGCGGGATCGAGCGGCGGGCCGGTCTGGGTTTACGGCGCGGACGGCAGGCCCGATCTCGTCGGCCTCGTGTCGGCCCAGGTCGGCGCCAGCAGCCAGCGCAACGTGCGGATCACGGCCGACAAGGCGGCGCAGATCGCGGCCTGGGTCAAGGCGGACGACGCCGGGCTGGCACTGCCGCAGGCCACGCCGCCCACGGCGAAGCTGTCCATCTACGACACGACCACGAAGCAGGCGGTGGCAGACGTCCTATCCAAGCCGTTCGAGGGCGCGCTCGGGGGCATCGTGGAGCAGTACGTCACCGTGACCGCGGACAGCCTGAACATCACCGCCCATTCGCCCAACTACTTCATCCATACCGGCGGCGGCAACGACGCGGTGCAGCTCCTCGCCGGCACCAACGTCGTGGATGGCGGCACCGGGTCCAACTTCATGGTCAGCGGCGAGGGCCGCGACACCTTCTTCATCGACGACCGCAGCCCGGCGTCCAGCATCTGGAGCACCGTGTCCCGGTTCCACTCCGGCGACTTCGTGACGGTGTTCGGCATCGGCCCGGCCACGGCCGCCCTGTCCTGGGTGGACAACGAGGGCGCGGCGGGCGCGTCCGGGCTGACGCTGCACGCATCCGTCGCGGGCCGTCCCATGGCGTCGCTCACCTTGGCCGGGTTCACGAAGGCGGACCTGGCCAGCGGCAAGATCCAGGCGTACTACGGCGGCTCGGGCGCCGACCAGTTCCTGAACGTGCAGGCCAACTGAGCCGGGGCGCCCGGCCCGGCGGAAAGGGCGCCCAGGCCTCGCCGGTCACGGCTTGCCCGCGCCCTCCGCGAACCCCTGCGCGGCGGCGTTGGCGATCAGCACGTCGTTGTCCTTGCTCAGGCTCGCCACGCCCACGGCGCCAACCACCTCCCCCGACGCCGCCAGCGGCACGCCGCCGCGCAGCGCCATCAGCCCGGCCGTGCTGAACGCCGGGCGCCCGTTGTCGGTGTTGTCCTCCACCTCCAGGGTCGGGCGCTGCAGCAGGGCGGCGGTGCGCGCCTTGCCGATGGCGAGGTCCGGGCTGCCGGCGCGCACGCCGTCCATCTTCTCGAAGGCGACCAGGACGCCGCTCGCATCCACCACCGCGATGGCGCAGGGCGCATGGAGCTTCGCCGCCGCCTGCTTGGCCGAGTCCAACGCCTGCCGGGCGCCGGCCGCGCTGACGGTCTTGGCCGCCGTCGTCAGCTCCGCGGCCCGCGGGGCAAGAGGCGCCAGCCCCAGCAGCGCCGCGACGGCCGCAACCGCCTGCATATGATGGATACGCTTCATGTCCGGCCCTCCCGTCGCCGCGGCTCAGCCCGCCAGCGTTTCCCCGAACATCTGCTCCATCGCCGCCCAGGAGCGCGCGTCCGCCTCCGGGCTGTAGCGGATCGCGTCCGGCATGTTGCGGCGGGCCGCCGCCTGGTTGGTGAAGCTGTGCACGGTATTGCCGTACAGGTGCATCTGCCAGTCCACGCCGCCGTCCCGCATCTCCTTCTCGAACCCGGCGCGCTGCTCGGGCGGGATCATCGGGTCGTCCGCGCCGATGCACACGAGCACGCGGCCCCGGATGTTGCGCGCGTCCGACTTCGGCGCCTCGCTCGCCAATCCGCTGTGGAAGCCCACGGTGGCGGCGACCTCCGCCCCCCCGCGCGCCAGTTCCAGCGCCATGGTGCCGCCGAAGCACAACCCGATGGCCGCGACCCGCCCCGCAG
>CAXTTB010000629.1:0-2509 GCA_964246905.1 uncultured Acetobacteraceae bacterium
CAGGAAGTCGGCCACCGCCAGGTCCCCGCCCACCAGCAGCACGCGCAGGCCGTCGAGGCTGAGCGTGAAGGGCGCAGGGTCGAGCAGCGGGTTCGTGGGCATCAGGCAGTCTCCTCCAGCGCAGGCACGCGGCGTTCCAGTCTGGGACGTTAAATGGGCATGAAGCCGGCATGGAATAGCCCGCCTGCGTCCCTCAAAGCAAAGCCCATACCAGATGGGAGGCCGCACCTTTCTGCATCCGTTCCGGCGGGCGACCCGCCATTGCCCAACAAAGCGGCATCCGCCCGGGCGGGCCGGCCGGGTGGACACCGGGCGGGACGGCGCGATACAGCACGCGCCATGGCCGCACGACGCATGGCATCCCTGCTGGCCGCCCTCTGGCTCACCGGGTGCAGCGTCGCCCGCTTCGACATCCCGGGCGCCGCCGGGGACGAGGCCGCGTATGCCGGTCGATATCCCTACTACGCCGAGTACTGCGCGCTGTCGCAGATCAAGAAGAAGCCCGGCTTCGGCGCGGACATCCGGGGCGAGATCGGCGGCCACGCGGTGTTCTACCTCAACGGCGCCTGCCGGGCCGGCGGCCTCCCCTACCCGGCGCTGGAGGTCTGCGACGGGACGGAAGGCCGCCCGCCGGACGGCGTGGGCCTGAGCATGAACGCGCATTTCCTGAACGCGAAATGGGTGGCGACGCCGGGGCGCGAGTTCTTCTTCCACGGCAACCTGCCGCCAGGCGCGCCGGTGACGCGCGACACGTATGCCCAGGTGCAGCGGGAGGCGAAGCGCCTCCGCATCTACGACGGCGTGGCCTTCCACCCCTGGGTGTTCGCCGCCATGCCGCCCGGCTGGACGGCGGAGGACACGAAGTACGAGGTCTCGGTCGCCACCGACTACGCCATCAGCCTCGGGCGCGGCCGGTACTGCGCCCGCGTGCCGGTCAGCCGGGCGCAGATGGCGGCGATGGTGGCGTTCCTCAACGCGCAGAACGCGCCGTACCGCAGCGGCGCGCAAGAGTTCGAATGGAGCGTGTTCACCGACAACTGCATCCATTTGGCGCACAACGCGCTCGCCGCCGCCGGGCTATGGGCGCCGTGGCGCATCCACCGCCCGTTCCTGGTCTCGGTGTTCGACTTCCCCACGCCGAAGAACGAGTTCGTCAACCTGATGCGCCGCGCCAACGACTTGCAGTTGCTCGATTTGGAGAAGGCCTACCGCGACCCGGCGGCCCGCCGTTCGCTGATGGAGTACGGCCGCCTGCCCGCCAGGCCGGGCGCCCTGGCCGAATCGCGCGGGCCGCAGCGTCCGAACGCGGTGTATGACACCGACCTCAAGCTGATCTTCTACGACGCCCCACCGTTCGGCCCCTACCAGGGCTGGTTCGACTCGATCTTCAACGACCCTGCCGAGCTGGACCTCGGCCGGAACGCGCAGGCCTTCGCCGCGGCCTACCGGGACGCGGAGGCCGGCCGCCGGCCGCTCGGCTGGTGGCAGGAGCGCCCGCCCTACGCCGAGGACCCGGCGTTCCCGGCGTTCTATGACAAATTCTACCAATCCATCGCCCAGGAACGCATGAGGGAGCGCATCAGGCTCCGGGGCATGGGGCAGCGGCCCGTCGCCACGCTGGACTGACCCCTCCTTCCGTTAACCCTTTACTTCATCTGGGCACGCCAGGATGTTGCGGCACCCGGCAACGCGGCTATGATCGATACAGGAGCGAACGTGAGCGAACTCAAGGCCGATCCCGTGACGGACACCCAAAGCCAGACCGCGCCCGAGCGGGCCGTGGCGGCGCTGCTGGTCGATACGCTGCAGCTCGAGGTCGCGGCGGACAGCATCGAGCCGGACATGCGGCTGTTCGGGGAAGGGCTGGGCCTGGATTCCATCGACGCGCTGGAACTGGCGCTCGCCATCACCCGCGCCTACGGCTTCGAGCTGCGGTCGGACGACGAGCGCAACCACCAGATCTTCGCCTCGCTCCGCAGCCTGGCCGGCCACATCGAGGCGCACCGGACCCGGTAGGCATGGCCCGCGTGACGGCACCCGCACCAGGGCCTGATGTCGAGCCGCTGACCGACAGGGCACCGGATACGGTTCTGTTCTACCGCCACGGCCGGCCCGTGACCGCCGCCGCCTTCCTGCACGACGCGCTGCGCCTGGCGGAAACGCTGCCGGACGCCGGGCACATGGTCAACCTGTGCCAGGACCGCTACGCCTTCGCCGTCGCCTTTGCCGCAGCCCTGCTCCGCCGCCAGCCCTGCCTGCTCACGGGGGATCGGTCGGAGGCCGGGCTGACGGCCCTGGCCGCACGGTTCCCCGGCGCCTACGCCGCCGCCGAGGCCCCGGTTGGCCCGCTCCCTGGCTGCCTTGTGCGCCCCGGCGGCGAAGCGCCCGCCACAGCGCCGCCGGTCCCATTGATCCCCGCGCGCCAGCTCGCCGCCATCGTGTTCACCTCCGGCAGCACCGGCGCCCCGGTGCCGCACGACAAGCCGTGGGGCGCGCTCGTCGCCCGCCG
>CAXTTB010000630.1:0-2509 GCA_964246905.1 uncultured Acetobacteraceae bacterium
CGTGCCTGCTGCCCCTGGATTGCCACGCCGCCAGGGCGGCTCGCAATGACGAAGGGGCGAGGCAAGGGGCCGCTGGTATAACACTGAACCAGCGGTACGCTGACCCGGATAGCCACTGCGGGATGGCACGTATTGAGCTTGAAAGCTGACGTGACGCACGCCGACATTTGGGATCGGGATTGACCCGGTCCGGTTCGGGTCAATCCCAGTTCCGTCCAGCGCGGCATGTGTTCACAGAGCGGCTGCCACCCCCTTGGCACAAAGATGCATGCTGAACGGGACCTGACGAAACCTCTGGACTTGCTTGCTGGCGGGCCTCTGCGGCCGCGCCAGGCGTTAACATCCCGCCGCGGCCTGTCCTGCCATATGGCCGAGGGCCACGGCCGACAGCAGCCCGTTGCCGGAGAGGTAGCCAGAGGCCGCACGGCCCGACACGCCGCAGGCTGCCCCGCCGGCGGCGAACAGGTTCGTCAGCGCCCGGCCGCCGGCGCCCAGCACCGCCGCCCGGCCGTCCACCGCCAGGCCGCCCTGGGTGTGGAACAGCGCGCCGGTGACGCGGACCGTACAGAAAGGCGGCTGCAAGGGCGGGCTGCCGGCGAAGCTGCGGCCGAACCGGTCAGTGCCGCCCACTGTCTTCAGCACGGCGACCTCGTGCAGCGTCGCTTGGAGCATCGGCGCCGGCACCCGCATCGCGCCGGCGAGCGCCGCGGCGTCCGTTGCCGTCAGGATGGCGCCGGCGGCCTCCGCTTGCCGGAAATCCTCGAACTGCCTTGCAATCGCGGCGATGCGGGCGTCGAACACTGTCCATGCGATGCCACCAGGCTGACGCAGCACATGGGCCGCCTGCTCCGAGTAGCCCTGCATCTCGTCGGAGAAGCGGCACCCCTCGATGTTCACCTGCACCCCGCCCTCGGTGATGGTCGCCCAGGTGATCAGGATGCCGGCCGGGTGCGCGACGGAGCCGTGGCCCTGGTGGCCGGACAGGTCGCGCGCTTGAGCGCCCAGTGCCTCGCCCCAGAGCAGCGCGTCGCCCTGGTTGCCGGGATGGCCGAAGTACAGCGCGTCGGCCAGCGCCGGCACGTGCCGGGCCACCAGTGCCCGGCTGCCGCCGTAGCCGTTGCAGGCCAGCACCAGCGCATTGCAGCCGATCCGCTCCACCGCGCCGTCCGGGCGGGCGTAGGCCAGGCCGCGCATTCGGCCGCCGGGGTCGGCATGGATCGTCCGGACGTGGGCGTCGCACAGGACCTCCACTCCGGCGGCCGTGGCGGCCTGCAGCAGCCGGTCCATCAGCTCCGCGCCGGAGCGGGTCGGCAGTCCGTGCATCCGGTGGGCGCTGTGGCCGGGGTAGTTGAAATCCGAGATGACGGAGAACGGCAGCCCGTGCGCGTCCGCCAGCCACTCCAGCACGGTGCCGCAGCGCGCCGCGAGGCAGGCGACCAGCGCCGGGTCAGGCTCGTCGTGCGCCTTGGCCATGATGTCGGCGGCGAACTGCGCCGGACTGTCCTCGATCCCGGCCGCGCGCTGCCACCGCGTGCCCGCCGCCGGGACCAGCCCGGCCGACAGCGCGGTGGAGCCACGCGGAATGGGGTCGCGCTCCAGCACCGCCCCCTCCGCCCCGGCCTCCCGCGCCGCCAGGGCCGCGACCAGGCCGGCCGCCCCGGCGCCGACGACGACGACCGGCACGTCCGCGTCGAACGCCACGCCGTCGGCCGGCTCCACTCTCATGCCAGCTCGTCCATCAAGGCGGCGATGCCGGCGATGCGGCAGACCGGGCGCAGCGCGTCGATGGCGGTGGCGTGCACCGACGGGGTGAAGGCGGCGCAACCGTCCTCCAGCACCGTCACGTCGAAGTCCCGCACATGCGCCTCCCGCACGGTGGAGGCGACGCCGCCGTTGGTGACGATGCCGCAGGCCAGCAGCCGGGTGATGCCGCAGCGGCGCAGCACCCATTCGAGGCGGCTCATGTAGAACGCGGAGTAGGCGACCTTCTCCACGGACAGGTCGGCCGGCTGCAGCGCGTCCACCATCTGGTGGCCCCAGGCGCCGGGGCAGAAGTCGCCGCGCTTGAGGAACGGGCGCAGCGCCCGCAGGTGGGGCGAGATCAGCGGCTCGCCGCCGCTCCCCGGCACCAGGGTGAACTGCGTCTGCACTACCCAGCCGCCGCCGGCGCGCAGCCGGTCGGCCAGGGGCTTCAGGCGTTCGGCCAAGCCCGCGATCTCGGGCGTGCCAAGCCCGGCGCGGCCATAGGCGCCGTCCGGGTGCACGAAGTCGTTCTGCAAGTCGCAGACCAGCAGGGCGGTGTCTTGCAGCGTCATGCGCGGGTCACGACCACGTTGCCAAGCCGGTCCACACGGGCGACCAGGCCCGGGTCGATCACCGTGGTGGCGTCGGGCTGCTCCAGGATGGCGGGACCGCGGATCTCGGCGCCCGCCGGCAGCAGGAGGCGGTCGTGCACCGTCGCCGCGTGCCAGCCGCCGAACCAGACGGGCCGCGTGCCGCGTTCGGCGGC
>CAXTTB010000631.1:0-2499 GCA_964246905.1 uncultured Acetobacteraceae bacterium
CGCCGGCCGCGTCCGCTGAGCCGGGCGTCCCGAGCCAGGAGGAGTTCGAGCGCGGATTGAAGGTCTATCAGGAAGCCGGGTCGCACGTCATCGCGGCGTCCTACACCTCGCGGGACCCGGCGACGGCGGCCGCGGTGGCGAACCAGGTCGCCCAGCGCTACATCGAGGACCAGACCGAGCAACGGCGGGCCGCGACCCGGCGCGAGCTTGCGTGGCTCGGCGAGCGCATCCCGGTGCTCCGGGCGGAGGTCGAGCAGGCCGAGGCGGCGGTGGGCGAGTACCAGGCCGCCCATGGCTTCGCGGCCGTCAACCTGTCCATCGCGAACGACCTGCAGGTGGCCGACCTGAGCCGCCGGCTCGCCGCCGCGGAGGCGGACTTCGCGGCGCGGCAGGCGCGGCTCGCCTACATCCGCGGCCTGCGCCAGCAGGCGCCCGGGGCCGACAAGTTCCTCGAAACGCTCAACTCCCCCGCCCTGGCCGAACTGCACCGCCAGGAGGTGGCGCTGCAGCAGTCACAGGCCGAGCTTGCGGCGACGGTCGGCGGGTCGAACACGAGGCTGCAGCAGGTGCGGAACCGGCTGCAGTACGTGCAGGGCAAGATCAGGGAGGAGGCCGGCCGCGCGGTGGGCAGCCTTGAGAACGAAGCCGAGATCGCCCGGCTGCCGGTCAGCGCGCTCCGCTCGCAGCTTTCCCTCATCAACGAGGCGAAGGCCGACATGCGCCTGCGCGACCTCGAGCACGACGTGGCCACCAAGCTGCAACTGTTCGGCAGCCTGGTGCAGCGGCGCGAGGTGCTCCGGGGACAGCAGGACATCCTGCGTCCGGACGCGCGCATCCTGTCGTTCGCAGCGCCCCCGGAGCGGCCAAGCTCGCCCAACCCGCTGCTGTTCCTGCTGCCCGCGATGATCGCGTCGATGACCGGGGGCGGGATGCTGGCGGTGCTGTTCGAGCGGCTCGACCGCCGGCTGCGGAGCCAGCGCGACGTCAAGGAGGCGCTCGGCCTGCCCTGCATCGCCATGGTGCCGCAGCTCCGGCGCATCAAGCGGGCGCGGCCGCACCAGCATTTGCTGGCGAAGCCGCTGGCCGCCTATGCCGAGGCGTTCCGCTCCATCGTGGCGACCTTGCAGCTCACCGCCCCGCAGCGCGCGCCCAAGACCGTGCTGATCAGCTCCAGCGTGCCGGGCGAGGGCAAGACCACGCTGGCCGTGAGCCTGGCCGCCTACATGGCGAGCCTCGGGCGGCGCGTGCTGCTGATCGACCTCGACTTCCGGCATTCGACGATCTCGCGCGAACTCGGCGGCGCGACCCGGTACGGGGTGCTCGACCTGCTCGACCACGACCGTCCGTCCGGGGAGGTGATCCAGCATCTGCCGGAGCTTCGGCTCGACTATCTCCCAGTGTGCCGCCGCCCGGCGGACCCCTTCGCGCTGTTCGCCAGCCAGCAGATGCCGCGCCTGCTCGCGAGGCTGCGGGAGGAGTACGACTGCGTGATCGTCGATAGCCCGCCGCTGCTCGCGATCACCGAGGCGCGGCTGCTGGCGGCGATGGTGGACAAGGTGCTGTTCGTCGTGAAGTGGGGCAGCACCTCGCGCCACGTCGCGCAGAACGCGCTGAGCCTGCTCCGCAGCCTCGATGTCCCCAGCCTTGATGTTCCCAGCCTTGATGTCCCCAGCCTTGATGTCCCCGGGCGGCAGCATGGCAACCTGGCCGGCGCCGTCATGACGCAGGTCGATCTGAAGAAGCACGCCCGCGGCCGCTACGGCGACGTGGCGGAGTCGTTCGTCCGCTACAAGCAATACTACATCGAGAGCTAGGCCCATGGACGAGGAACGCTTCGACGCGGGCATGGCCCCGGACGCACCGTTGCAGCTTGAGGGCGGAACGTCCAACCTGCCCGCCGTGCCCCTGGCGCTCGTGCAGGCGCTGCTGTCCGCCTTCCGCCGCCACGATGTCGCGTACTGCTACTGGAAGAGCCGGAGGCGGCTGCCGGCGGTCCTCCAGGGCGAGGCCGACCTGGACCTGCTGGTCGCCAGGCACGGCCAGCACCGGGCCGGACAGGCGCTGCTGGAGTGCGGCTTCAAGCTGTTCCCCGCCGTCGCCAGCCGGGACCACCCGGCCATCCTGAGCTTCCTCGGCTACGACGAGCCGAGCGGCCGCATCCTGCACGTCCACCTGCATACCCGCCTCGTCACCGGCGAGCGGCTGCTGCGGAACGACCGCCTGCCCTGGGAGGCGGCGGTCCTGGCGCGGGCGGTGCGGCACCCGGCGTCCCAGCTCCGGATGCTCGACCCGGCGGACGAGGCCGTGCTCCTGGCGGTGCGCGCCTGCCTGGAGCTGCGCTGGCAGGATGCCGTCACGCTGCTGCATTGGCGGGATGCGCGGCGCAAGGTCGCGCGGGACCGGGCGGCGCTGGCCGGGTCCGTGGACCCTGCCCTGGTGCGCCGCCGGGCCGCCGAGTTCCTGCGGGAGGACACGGCCGGCCTGCTGGCCGACGCGCTG
>CAXTTB010000632.1:0-2484 GCA_964246905.1 uncultured Acetobacteraceae bacterium
CGGCCGGCGCGGTATGACGGCACACGGCCGAACTGCGTCGGCGACCTCGGCGGCGGCTCCGACCCGGCCCTGGTGGCGCGGGCGCGGGAGGCCGACCTGATCCTCGCCATCGGCACGCGGCTCGGCGAGGCGACGACGCAGGGCTACCAACTGTTCCCGCCGGGCGGGGCGCCGATCATCCATGTGCATCCCGACGCCGCCGAGATCGGCCGGGTGTTCCGCCCGGCGCTCGGCATCGCCTGCGGCCTCAACGCCTTCGCCCATGCCGCCGCGGCGCTGCCGCCGATGGATGCGCCTTGGGCCGGGTGGACCCGCTCGCTGCGTGCGCTGCGGGAGGGCGGGCGCGTCGTGCCGGACTACGAGGGGCCGTTGAACGTCGCCCAGGTGATGCGCGACCTGGAAACGCTGGCGCCGCCTGACGCCGTGTTCACCTCGGACGCCGGCAACTTCGCCGCCTGGCCCGCCCGCTTCATCAACTTCGGCGACGGCCAGCGCATGATCGGCCCGACCAACGGCGCCATGGGTTACGGCGTGCCGGCCGGCATCGCGGCGGCGCTGGCGTTTCCTGGACGCATGGCGATCACCTTCGTCGGCGACGGCGGCATGTTGATGACCGGGCAGGAGATCGCCACCGCCTTCCATTACGGCGTGGCGCCCATCGTGCTGGTGTTCAACAACGCGATGTACGGCACGATCCGCATGTACCAGGAGCGTACCTACCCCGGGCGCGTCTCCGGCACCGCGCTGACCAACCCGGACTTTTGCAAGTACATCGAGGCGTTCGGGGGGCATGGCGAGGTCGTTACGGAGACCGCCGGGTTCGCGCCTGCCTTCCGCCGCGCCGTGGCCAGCGGCAGGCCGGCGGTGATCGAGCTGCGGATGGACCCGGAGCAGATCACGTCGCGGGCCACGGTCGCGCAGCTCCGGGCTGGGGCAGGGGCGGTGAAGCCGGCCAAGGCCGGTTGAGCGGATCGGGCCGAGGCCCCATGCCGCGCATCCTGGTCATCAACCCCAACAGCTCCCTCGCCTGCGGCGCCGGCATCGACGCCGCCGTGGCGCCGCTCCGCACGCCCGGCGGCCCGGCCATCGACGTGCTGAGCGTCCCGGACGGCCCGCCCGCGATCCTGAGCTGGCGCGACTGGCACGCGGCGGTGGAGCCGATGTGCCGCCTGGCCGGGCGCGAGGCCGCCGACGCCGTCGTGATCGCCTGCGCCTCCGACCCCGGGCTGGAGGCGATGCGGGCGGCTCTCCGATGCCCCGTGCTGGGCGTGTTCCGCTGCGCCGTCGCCGCGGCGACCTCCCGGGCCGAGCGGTTCGGCGTGGTCGCCATCGTGGACGCCAGCATCGGTCGCCATGCGCTGGCGCTGCGGTCCATGGGGCTGGAGGCGCGGCTGGCCGGCGAGGTGGCGCTGAACGTGTCCATGGACACCCTGCTCGACCCGGCGGCGGCGCGCAGCCGGCTGATCGACGCGGCGCGGAGCCTGGTGCGGGCCGGCGCGGGCGCGGTCGTGCTGGGCTGCACCGGCATGGCCGGGCACCGGGCGGCGGTGGAGCAGGCGGCGGGCGTCCCGGTGATCGAGCCGTGCCAGGCCGGCGTCGCCATGGCGCGGCTGGCGCTGCTGGGGTAGCGCGCTACGCCCCCGTCCACTCCGGCGGCGCCACCGCGCCCACCTGCCCGGTGATGCGGCCATAGACCTCCGGGCGGCGGTGCTTGTCGAAGGCGAAGATGGTGGTGCGGCCCAGGGTGCAGCGGTCCAGGTCGCAGTCCGCGGTGATCAGCTCGTCGTCCCAGCTCGTCGCCTGCGCCAGGATCTCGCCCTGCGGGTTGACGATGATCGAGTGGCCGAACAGCTCGCACCCGTCCTCCGTGCCCGCCTTCGCGGTGGCGACGGCGTAGGTGGCGTTCTGGTACGCGCCGGCCTGGATCGTCAGGTGGCTGTGGAACACCCGGAGGTGGTGCGCCTCGAAGCCCTGGCCGTCCTGGTTGGTGCTCGGCGTGTTGTAGCCGAGCATCACCAGCTCGACCGATTGCAGGCCCAGCTCGCGCCAGGCTTCCGGCCAGCGGCGGTCGTTGCAGATCATCAGCCCGGCGTTCACCGGCACCCCGCCCAACGGCGCGCGCACCACGGGGAAGCCGAGGTCGCCCACCTCGAAGTACCGTTTTTCCAGGTGCTGCACCTGGCGCGCCGGGTCATGCTCGGCATGGCCAGGCAGGTGGACTTTTCGATACTTCAGCATGACCTCGCCGGCCGGGTTGACCAGGATGGCGGTGTTGAAGTGCCGCCCTTCCGGCGTGCGCTCGGCGTAGCCCAGGTGGAAGGCGATGCCATAGCGCCGGGCCGCCTCGAACAGCGGCGCGGTCTCGTTCGACGGCATGGCGGTCTCGAACCAATGGTCCGCCTCGGCCCGGTCGGCGTGGTAGTGGCGGGGGAAGAAGGTGGTCAGCGCCAGCTCGGGGAACACCACGACCTGCACGCCGCGGGC
>CAXTTB010000633.1:0-2462 GCA_964246905.1 uncultured Acetobacteraceae bacterium
GCCCGCGCCGCCTCCGGCCTCCGCGGCGGCGCCGTCCCCCAGCGCGGTGCCGGGCTGGCGGAGCGAGCTGGCCGGACGGCTGCAGCGCGCGAAACGCTACCCGGACACCGCGCGGGCACGCGATGAGCAAGGCGCCGCCGCCGTCGCCTTCACCATCGACCGGAGCGGGCGCGTGCTGTCCGCGAGGATCGTCCGCAGCTCCGGCTCGTCCTCCCTCGACGAGGAAGCGGTGGCGATGGTGCGCCGGGCCGACCCGCTGCCGCCGATGCCGGCGGAATTGCAGGGCAGCACGCTGACGCTGACCGTTCCCGTGACCTTCTCCTTGCGCTGACTCCTTGCGCCGGGGGTGGGGGCCGTCTCATCTTGCAGGACATGCCCGGATGCCTGCCCCCAGGACCGGGCGAGGCAATGTCGAGGCTGAATGCAACTCCTACGCAGCGCCGACCGGCTGGACACGCCTGGCCGCAACCGTGCAACCCGGTCCGCACCATGACCGCGATCCGCAAGCTCCCGTCCGAAACCGACCTGTGGGACCGCTACGCCGGCCTGCCTGCCGGCCCCAAGCTGGTCCTGCGCCTGAAAAGCCTGGTGTTCCTGCCCACCAACAAGACGGCGTTCGTGGACTGCCTGGCCCGGTCCGGGCTGCGCGCGCCGGCTGGACGCGCGTGGGCGTCCCGGTCCATCAACGCCGCGCTGGAGGAGCTGCTGGGCGAGGGCCTGCTGACCGAGGACCTGGCCTGTCCGCCGGCGCTGCTGCACCCCGTCGCGGTGGACGCCATGGCGTCCCCGGAGGGCGGGGCCTTGGCCGCCGCGGTCGCCCGGGCGTTCCCGGCGCAGCGCAGCCTGTCCTACTGGTCGTCCGTCGAGCAGCTCGACTGCAACGCGGTGCGGCGCCTGATCCGGCTGGCGATCTATGCGGACGACGCGGCCGGGTTCACGACGAACTGGGACCTGCACGCCAAGAAATGCGGCGCGTCGCGTGCGCCCGACCTGCTGCATCAACTGTTCGCCACCGTGCCGCTGGCGCCCGACTGGCTGGCCAGCCGGCGCCCGGCCATCCAGCTTGCCCTGTTCGACGCCAAGCTGTCCGCCTTCCTGCGCACCGGCGTGCCCGGCCCCGACCTGCCGGCGCTGCTCGGCCACTACCGGGCGCAGCAGGACAAGGAGGATTTCGCCGCGATCCGCCCGGCGCTGCTGCTGCTCGACCTGCTCGCCGGACGGCTCGACGACGCGCGCCGCGGGATCGCGGCGGCGGGCGGTCCCGCGGACAGTGCATGGCAGGCGGTGGAGGGCACGGCGGCGTTCCTGGGCGGGCGCAACGACCTGGCGCTGCAGCACTACCGGGAAGCCTTGAAGCTGCGCCGGAAGCAGGCCGGCAAGCGCAAGGTGTTCCTGGAGGGGGCGCACGGCCTGTTCTTCCTGATGGCCCTGCTGCGCGGCAACGACGCCGCGCTGCTGGCGGAGGCGCAGGCCGGGATCGACGCCGCCCTGTCCGCCCCGTCCGCCCATGCCGGCGGGTTCATGGCGATGCAGGCGTTGCTGTGGCTGGCGCAGGGGCTTGAGCCGAAGGCGCGCGACCTCGTGGGGCAGTTGCGCGCGGCGATGCCGGCGGAGCCGCTGTCGGCGGCCTGCGTCGCGCTGGCGGAGCACGCCGTGGACCCCGGCCTCACGCAGGCGCACCAGGCCGACCTCGACGCCCGCTTCGGGCACCTGAAAGACACCCTGCCGCTGGTCGCCCGCATCCATGCCGAGGTCCTGGTGGGCGTGGCGGCGTCGCCGGGGTTCTACAGGATCTTCCTGGCCGAGGCCGACCCGGGCGTCACGGTCGCGTTCACGCAGCTCATCCAGTTGCGCCAGCCCTGGGAGCGCGCGCTGGAGAGCCTGGACGCGCTGCTCGGCGCCGGGCCGTCGAAGGCCGGGGCGGGGCCGCGCAAGGCCAAGCGCCTGGCCTGGTTCCTGGACCCGGACACGCGGGCCATCGAGGTGGCGGAGCAGTCGGCCAAGGGCCGCGACGGCTGGAGCGACGGACGCCCGGTCTCGCTGAAGCGGCTGCATGAGCGGGACCCGCGGCTCGACTACCTGACGGAGCAGGACCGCGCGGCGCTGCGCTCGCTCCGCAAGGAGGGGGCGGGCTGGTACGGGGACGAGAGCTACTACTTCGACGCGCTCCGCACGGTCCCGGCCCTGGCCGGGCATCCCGCGGTGTTCGACGCCCGGCACCGCTCGCGGCCCATCGAGCTGGTGCGCTACCCCTTGGAACTGGTCGTCACCGAGCGACGCGGCGGCTACCACGTCGCGCTGTCGCACACCGCGTCCGAGCCGGCCGTGTTCCTGGAGGCCGAGACGCCGACGCGCTACCGCGTGGTCGAGTTCCCGGAGCGGATGCTGGCGGTGCAGGACATCCTGGGACGCCGCGGCCTGGCGGTGCCGAGCAGCGCGCGGGACCAGTTGGTCGCGCGCGC
>CAXTTB010000634.1:0-2459 GCA_964246905.1 uncultured Acetobacteraceae bacterium
CCCTGGCCCGGCGTGCGCGACGCCGTCCGCTTCGGCAACTCCGCCCCGCAGCCGCCCGCGGCGCCGGACCCGCTGGGGTCATGGTACAGCACCATCGAGCCGGTCGGCGAGGACTGCCTGTCGCTCAACGTCTTCACCCCGGGCCTCGACGGCGCCCGGCGCCCGGTGATGGTCTGGATTCACGGCGGCGCCTGGAGCAGTTGCGCCGGCTCCGCCCCCGGCTTCGACGGCACGGCCCTCGCCAGGCAGGGCGACGTCGTGGTGGTCACGGTGAACCACCGGCTCAACGTGTTCGGCTACATCCGGCTCGACGACAAGGACGAGCGGTTCGCCGCGTCCGGCAACGCCGGGGTGCTCGACCTCGTGGCGGCGCTGCAATGGGTGCGCGGCAACGCGGCGGCGTTCGGCGGCGACCCGGGTAACGTCACCATCTTCGGCCAGTCGGGCGGCGGCGCCAAGGTCAGCGCCCTGCTGGCGATGCCGGCGGCGCGGGGCTTGTTCCACAGGGCCATCGCCCAAAGCTGCTCCGGCAGCCTGCGGCTCATGGGCCAGGAGGAGGCCGCGCGCCTCGCGCACGGGCTTGCGGCCCAGCTCGGGATCGGCAGCGCCGATGGGGCGGCGCTGCAGGCGGTGCCGATGGGGCAGCTCGTCGCGGCGCTGCAGGCGGTGCCGCGCCCGTTCCGCCCGGTGCTCGACGGGACGCACTTCCAGCAGAACCCGTTCGATCCGTCCGCCCCGGCCCTCTCGTCGGACATCCCGTTCATGGCCGGCAACGCGGCGAACGAGGTGACGCTCTACCTGGCGTCCGACCCGCGGAACTTCTCGCTGGACGCCGCCGAGGTGCGCCGGCGCCTCGCCCGCTTCCTGCAGACCGACGACGCCGAGACCGGGCGCATCATGGACGCCTACCGCGCGGCCCTGCCGGGTCCATCGCCGAGCGACCTGCTCGCCGCGGTCGTCACCGACTACAACTACCGGCGCAACACGACCCGCGAGGCGGCGCTGCAATCGCGGACGGCGCGGGCGCCCGTGTATGCCTACGTGTTCGACTGGCAGACGCCGGTGATGGGCGGGGTGCTGAAGACGCCGCACACCGCGGAGGTCCCGTTCGTGTTCGGCACCACGGAGGCCGCGGCCGGGCTGGTCGGCGCCGGGCCGGACCTCCTGCCGCTCACGCGCACGGTGATGGCGGCCTGGGTCGCCTTCGCCCGCACCGGCAACCCCGGCACCCCGGCGCTGCCGCCCTGGCCCCGCTACGAGGGCGCCGGGCGCAGCACCATGATGCTGGGCCTGGACGGCAGGGTTGCCAGCGACCCGGGCGGCGAGGCGCGGCGGGCCTTGGACGGCCTTCCGGTGTTCGAGTACAACATGCCGATCAACTACGTGCGGGCGTGACGCCGGCCGCCTCACCAGCCGAGCGGCTGGCCCTCCCAATCGAGGTAGAGGTTCCCTCCCGAACCCATGTGCCGCTCGACCACGTCGGCCACGCCCTGCACGCTGGGTTCCAGCTCCATCTCAGGCTCCACCGTCCCGTCGAGCGTGCCCATGGCGGTGCGGACCCAGCCGGGATGGATGGACAGCACGGTCAGGCCGCGCTCGCCCCTGTCGCGGTTGGTGGCCCACAGCCCGCGGGCGATCATGTTGAGAGCCGCCTTGCTCGCCCGGTAGAGTTCGAGCCCGCCTTCCAGGTTGATGGCCGTGCTGCCGCGATGGGAGGACATGAAGGCGTAGGAGCCGCCCGGCGCCAGCCGCTCCAGCAGGCGGTGCGCCAGGCGCATCGGCCCGAAGGTGTTGGTCAGCATGATCTCGGCGAACTCGGCGTCCGTCGCTTCCGTCACGCTCTGGTGCAGCGGGCCGTAGATGCCGGCATTGAAGTAGATCACGTCGAAGCGGCGCCCGCCGAGCTTGGCCAGGAACGGTCCGATCTGCCCGGCCTCGGTCACGTCGATCTCGGCCAGCGACAGCCGCGCCGGGTCGGAGGCGCCGACCTGCTCCAACTCCTCCGTGCTGGCGCCGGCCCGCGCGGTGCCGGTCACGCTCCACCCGCGGTGGAAGAACTGCCGGGCAAGGCCCAGGCCCAGGCCGCGTTCGGCGGCGATGATCAGGATGGATTTCGTCATGGGCAGGTCTCCTTAAAGGGCGGTGTAGCCGCCGTCGGCCATGACCAGCGCGCCGGTCATGAAGCTCGAGGCGGGTGAAGCGAGGAAGGCGATCACCTCGGCGATCTCGGGCGGCTGGGCCACGCGGCCGACCGGGTGCGCGCCGCCATAGGCGGCGAGCGTCGCCCGGCTGTCCCGCACGCCCGTGCTTTGCAGGATGTCGGTCTCCACCACCCCCGGGGCGACCGCGTTGGCGCGGATGCCCTGGCCGCCGTACTCGACCGCGATGACCTTGGTGAGCTGGCTGATCGCGCCCTTGGACGCGGCGTAGGCGGACAGCTCCTTCATCGCGACCGCGGC
>CAXTTB010000635.1:0-2456 GCA_964246905.1 uncultured Acetobacteraceae bacterium
CTGGAACACCTTGGCGACGAAGCCGCCTGCCAGCCGCAAGGAGTCGAGCGAGTTGTATGTGGTGGCGACCGGGTTCCGGCCGGGGGCGGCGGGGTAGGGACGGGGGATCAGCGCCAATCGGCCATCAGCCTGCGCATCGCGTCCCGCTTCTCGCGCAACGTGGTCCCGTAGCCCGGCGGGAAGCGTTCGTAGATCATCACCGGGTCCTCCAACAGAACTCCGCCCCGGTCGCTCGACCAAAGGCGGCGGAAGCGGAAGCCGCTCAGGCGGTGGCGCCGCACTTCGGTCACGAAGCGCTCGGACACGAACAGGCGGCCGACTCGGTTGCTGAGGCGGAAGATGTCTATCCCTTCAAGAGCGGCGGGATGGAACTCGAACCGCGTGATGTAGTCCTCGAACTTGTCCCGATGCTCCGTCCGGGCTGTGTCGAGAGCGTCGATGTGCAGGTAGCAGACGAACATGCGGTAGCCCATCTCGTGCGGCGGGTTGAGACGCAGCAAGGCGCCGGCCTGGTTCAGCATCGGCCCGAGCGCGTCGCAAGCGCGCCGGCTCAGCACAAGCGTGCTGCCCAGGCCAGAGTACGGGCAATCCGTGGTAATACCCTCATCCTCCGGCTCTTTAAATGCGTAATGGATGTTTACTACGTGCGCAGGGTCAAGAGGCGCATGGTCGAACTCAAGCCGGCGAAGTGGAGTGACTTGCTCAACGGACTCGTAGTTGATGCCGATGTAATCGGGGTCTCCCTCTACTTGGAAAACTATCATGGTGCTGCTCCGGTTACCCAGCTTGGAAGCTGGCCTGATCTCTGAAATTCCTGGTCCGCTTCGCGCAACTGCTCCCTGAAATCGGAGAGCCAGTCAGCTACGCTCCCTCAGGTGCGGAAAGGTTGCAGGCTTCGTTCAACATAGGCGTAATACTCGTTCGTATGTATCCGGCGATGGAAGTTTGCCGACAAAGCTGCACCGTTCTCTACGTTGTCCAAGTCGATTCCGAACTGTTTTAGCACATCCTGCGCCCTGCTGGGATCGCGTTGCCCGGTCATATTACGACCGCCTTGCGGCACCATGTGATGCGCCTCGTTGCCGTCGTTGCGCTCGATCTGCCCAGCTTTCTCCATCTCCCGCCGTAGCCGGAGCTTCTGTTCCGGGGTTCCAGGGATTGGGTCCGCCGACGGCGGCGAAACGGCACGCGGCGCCATCGCTCTGCCGCCGGGGGCAGCACCCGGGACAAGGGGCGAATATGGCGGCAGGCCTGGCGCGAGTGGGGACAAGGGCGGCGGGGGTCCCGAGTCCGGCGACAGCAGCCCCGACCGGGCTAATGGCGCGGACGGCGCGATATGCGGCAGTGTCTCTTCCCGCTCTTGCTCGCGTTCCTTTTCCTCCTCGTCGGCAATCCATACGACGCCAGCGTCGAGACTGCGCGCCAGCGACCGAGCCGCGGCGGCCCGGGGAGGGGTGGCGCCCTGGGCGATGTCCCACCGCCCCTCCGATACCCAACGGCGTGGCGCTGGCCAGGTGATCCGCAAACGAATCGTGTCCACGCCGTATGGCCACTCATCCCTCGGCAACTCCTCCATACCCGTCCTCCATCCCAATCCGGACGCAGTTCGGATTTCCTTCCTATATGATTCCAGTCCTAATGACCGCCCGGTGAACACCACTGCGCCTAACCACGCCCCGCTTGCGCCGCCCCCCGCCGCGGCCTATGTCAAACCGCCAAGGATGGGGACCCGCCGCCGGGCCGCCCGCGGATGAAAGGTCCCCACCATGGCGCCCGACAGCACCCATGCCGAAACGTCCGGCCCGTCCCGCATCGAGGAGGCGCTGGCCTTCGACGACGTGCTGATCGTCCCGGCCTACTCCAAGGTCCTGCCCGCGAGCGTCAGCACCCGCGCCAAGCTGACCCGCACCATCAGCCTGCACATCCCGCTGATCTCGTCGGCGATGGACACCGTGACGGAGGGGGCCATGGCCATCGTCATGGCGCAGCTCGGCGGCATCGGGGTGATCCACAAGAACCTCGACATCGCGGAGCAGGCGGCGCAGGTCCGCCGGGTCAAGAAGTTCGAGAGCGGCATGGTGGTGAACCCGCTGACCATCCATCCCGACCAGACGCTGGCGGAGGCGCGGGCGCTGATGGCGCAGCACCACATCAGCGGCTTCCCCGTGGTGGAGCGGGACACCGGGCGGCTGGTCGGCATCCTCACCAACCGCGACGTGCGCTTCGCCACCGACCCCGGCGTGCGCGTGTACGAGCTGATGACCCGGGAGAACCTGGTCACGGTGCCCGCCGACGTGGACCGGGAGGAGGCGCGGCATCTGCTGCACCGGCACCGCATCGAGAAGCTGCTGGTGGTCGATGACGCCTACCGCTGCATCGGCCTCATCACCGTGAAGGACATGGACAAGGCGCAGGCGCATCCGCTGGCCAACAAGGACGAGCTGGGCCGCCTGCGC
>CAXTTB010000636.1:0-2451 GCA_964246905.1 uncultured Acetobacteraceae bacterium
CCGGCCAGCACGGCGCGGCGGCGGACCGGCGTCGCGGCGGGACCTGCTTGACGGTGTTCCATCCCGACGCCCCCTACCGATGCGGCGCCCGCGAGAACGGCAGCATCGCCGACAGCCCGCCATCCACCGCCAGCGCCTGGCCGTTCACGTAGGACGCGGCGTCGCTCGCGAGGAACAGCGCCGCCGCCGCGATCTCCCCCGCCTCCCCATGCCGCTGCAAGGGGTTGAGCTGGCCGATCCGCCCTTCCGAGCCGCGCGCCCGCGCCGCGTCGAACAGGGGCCGGGTCATGCCGGTCTCGATCAGCCCGGGGCACACGGCGTTCACCCGCACCCCCGTGCCGGCGAAGGAGGCCGCCGCGGTCTGCACCAGGCTGATCACCCCGGCCTTGCTGGCGCTGTACGGGGCGCCGGCGGCGTTGGCCCGCAGCCCGGCCACCGAGGCGGTGCACACGATGGCCCCGCGGCCCTGCGCCACCATGTGCGGCGCGGCGTGCCGGATGGCCAGGAAGGCGCCGACCAGGTTGACCCGCAGCACCTCCGTCCAGAGCGCGGCCGTGCCGTCCAGCAGCGGCGTCGGCCCGCCGGACACGCCCGCGTTGGCGTACACGATGTCGAGGCTGCCGAAGGCGTCCAGGGCGCGCTGCACGTAGGCGGCCGCCTGCGCCTCGTCGCCCACGTCGGCGGCCATGGCCTCGGCGCGTCCGCCCGCCGCCGTGACCTGCGCCTGCGTTTCCCGCACCGCCTGCTCGTCGCGGTCCACCGCCAGCACCGAGGCACCCTCGGACGCGAACAGCAGGGCGCTCGCGCGGCCGATGCCGCTGCCCGCCCCGGTGATGACCGCGTGGCGCCCGGCCAGCGCGTTCCCCGCTCGTGCATTCATCGTTCAATCCTCCGCCGGATCGCCGGTGTCATGTCATCCCGTTCAGGCAAGACGCGCTGCCGGGCGGCGCCGGGTCAAAGCAGCGGATGCCGGCGCGTCCGAGCGTGCGAGTGGGCAGCCTCACGGCCGGATCACGCCCTTGCGGACCAGGATGCAGCCGTAGAGCCGCGTCTCGCCGGTGGCGACGATGGCATAAGCGGCGGCGGCACGCTCGTAGAAGGCGAAACGCTCGATGTCCTCGATGGGAACGGCATGGCCCTGCGCCGCGTCGAGCGTGCGCTGAAAGTCGGCGGCGACCGGCGGGCGGCCCTGGGACGGGGTCATGATCGCGGCGGGAGAGGACACGAAGTCGTCCAGCGGCAGCAGGGTCAGCACCGCTTCCAGCACGGAGGGCGCGGGCAGGCCGGCGGCCTGGACCAGGCGCCGGGCGTGGGTGGCGGCGGGGAAGTTGGCATCGACGACCGCCAGCTCGTCGCCGTGCCCCATCTCCGCCAGCACGGCCAGCAACGGCGGCGAGATCAGCGGATGCAGGCCTTTCAGCATGGTCGCGTGCCCCCCATCGGCCGGCGTGACGCCGTCGCCATTCGGCGTTCGTCCATAGGCCATAGCATGGCTGGCGGGCCTTGGACCAGCGCCCTCCCTGCGCTCGGGGCGGAAGGCCCAAGGTTCCGTTTGTCGCCGACATAGGCGGACACGCCCGTCTCGCGGGCCACGGCGGCAAGCATGGGAACGAAGCCATGGCGCTCCCTCTGCCCATCGTCACTCCGGCCCGGCGGCGCGCATCAAGCGCGCAACCCGCCTGCGACCCTGCGACACCGCCGCCCTGCCGCGCGGCGGCCCTTGCTGGCGTCCTGACGGCCCAGGCGCCGTCCTGCTGACGCATTGCGTCCCGCCTGCTATCCAGACATCCAAACTGGAGCAGAAGCGGAACCATGCCCGTCAACCTGTCGGTCAAGAACGCGCCGGACCGCGTGGTGCAGCGCCTTCGGGAGCGGGCCGAACGGCACCACCGCTCCCTGCAAGGCGAGCTTCTGGCCATCATCGAGGCCGCCCTCCAGGACGGCCCCCTGACGCCCACCGAGGTCCTGGGCGAGGTTCGCCGTCTGGGGCTGCAAACCCCAACCGAGGCCGTCGCCCTGGTCCGCGCCGACCGCGATGGCCGTTAGGGTCGTGGATGCGTCGGCCCTCGCGGCGCTGCTGTTCGGCGAGCCGGAGGCGGAGGCAATCGCCGCCCGGCTCGATGGCGCACGGCTGGTCGCACCCTCCTTGCTCAGTTTCGAGTTGGCGAACGTCTGCTTCGTCAAGGCGCCCCGGCACCCGGAGCAGCGGGAGGCACTGACGGCAGCCTTCCGGCTGCGCGCCCGGCTCGGGGTGGAGGAGGCGCCTGTAGATCACGACGGCGCCCTGGACCTCGCGGCCGCAACCGGCCTGACCGCCTACGATGCGGGCCACCTGTGGTTGGCCCGGCAGCTCGGAGTGGAGCTGGTCACGTTGGACCGGCAGCTTGCCAAGGCGGCAGCCCGGCCATGAGCCTGTCCAACGCTCGCGGCAAAACCTCCATGGCCGCAATC
>CAXTTB010000637.1:0-2448 GCA_964246905.1 uncultured Acetobacteraceae bacterium
AACGGCCGCCGGCATGAGTCTTCTTTGGCGCGCCGCCGCCTGCCAACCCGGCGCGAGATACCAGCGTCCCAACGCAATGGAAGGGGCATCGCATCGGGCCGCTGGTATCAGACAGGCGCCGGCACGTTGACCGTGATGTGCTGGGTCGAGGCGGACCACAGAGCCGCCGCCGCCCCGGCGGCAGCGGTGCCGCCGACGGAGGCGCTGTCGATGTACAGGTTCCGGTCCGTGCCCGCGGAGCCGCCATAGGCGTCATTCAGGAAGGACACGGCCACGTCGTGCGTCCCGGACGCCAGCGCCTGGTCGAACGCGAACGTCTGCGTGGCCCCGGCCGAGTGCAGCGCGGTCACGGTCTGCGGGGCGCCGACCGTCTTGCCGTCGATGGCGACGGAGAACTGCGCGTCGCCGTTCCAGGCGTCCTCCGAAAGGTTGAGGCTGAGCGTGCCGGTCCCGGTGGCCGATGTGCTGGCGGCCGATGTGCTGGCGGCCGGGGTGCTGGGGGCCGGAGCCGCGGCCGGGGCAGCACTGGGTTTGCTGGAATAGGCATGGACATAATCGACCTGCATCTGGCCGGTTTCGCCGGCGTTCGGCGCGCCGGCCCAGGTGCTCGACGTGCCGGTGACGGTGCTGAGCATCATGAACATCGGCTTGTTCATGTCGGCCGGCGTCGCCTGTTGCGCGACCTGCTTGCCGTCGAAATACCAGGTGAGCTTGTCCGGCTCCCAATCCACGGCGTAGGTGTGGAAGGCCTGGGAGGTGTCCGGCACGGCGGCCCAGTGCGGGGTCGTGCCGCCGCCGGAATGGGACGTCATCACCAGCGTCTTCGGGTCGCTGCCGAGCACCTCCGCGACATCAAGCTCGGGCGGCCAGGAGCCGTCGGCCGGCAGCATCCAGAACGCGTTCACCGCGCCCGGTGCGTTCGAGAGCTTGGCGCTCATCTCGAAGTACCCGTAGGTCTGCGAGAAGGACTTGTCGGTGAGCAGTTGCCCGGTGATGTAGGGCTTGCCGATCACGCCGCTGACGTCGGCCGGGGTCGGCTTGATCGCGATGGACAGCACGCCGTTGCTGATCGAGAAGGGGTTCGCGTCGGCGGCCGAGGTGGGGCCGTAAAGCGGGTTCACCTGGTAGGAGCTGATGCTGCCGTCCGTGCCCCCGTTCGGGCTGTAGCGGAAACCGGGCGACCAAGTGCCGCCGGAGCCGTTGTTCAGGGACAAAGAGTTGAACTCTTCATCAAAAGTCAAGCTATTGTTTGCCGACGCCGCCATCAAGACCCTCCTCTTCGATTCACGTTTTCGCGATTCCTGGGCCGCGAAGCTGCGGTATCGCCTCCGGGCGGTGGGGCGCACAACCCCTCGGCAAGCTCGCGGGCAGTAATCCTGTTTTTTGGAGTACATTCCTCAAATCAGCCTTTGTAGGGCTGCCATTGCTAGGAAGATATACTTAAACAATAAACTGACAACACGAACGCCGCTGCCAATTGAACGCGGTGCCGCCAGGGCCGCTTGTCGTTATCGACCAGCGATGCCGCCTGCTTTTCTCAGGCATTACTGTTCGGTCATACGAAGGATATCTTTACGTAACCGCACCGCCGTGGAACCGGGACCTGCCGCTTTCCTGCCGGGTGATTTGCAACAAAGCCTGACAAAGCCCCATGATGGCAGCCGTGGCCACGGGATCGGCCAGATGCCTCGATTGGGACTGGATTTCGCCTCGCCAGGCGGGACAAACGGCGGCTCCGGCAACGAGCCGGGAAGGAACCGAGAATGCTGCTGGACCAATCCGCCGGGTGGCGCGGCGCCCACGAAGCGTCGGCGGGGACCGTCTGCCGGGCCTTGGCTCGGCCCGGCCCTGCCTGTGCCGGGATCTGACGCCGGGCGTGCCTTGCCGCGGCCCGCCCTGCGATGGCCGCTTCTCATCGGCGCTGTCGCGGCAGCGGGGATCCTGCTGGGCGCCGCGTCGAACTGGGACGGCTTGGCCGGGCAGCGCGGCGGGATCGCGCGGGCGGCTTGGCTGCTGCCGGGCCTGGTGGCGCTGCATCTGGGGCAGTTGCTGCTGTCCGGGCTGGCGTGGCGCGCCTTGTTCGAAGGGCCGCGCCCGGGTGCGGCGGTGTTCTACCGCCTGCGCGTGATCCGCGAGGGCATCGACTCGCTGCTGCCTGTGGCGCAGGTGGGCGGCGAGATCGTCGGCGCCCGGCTGCTGTCCCGGCAAGGCCTGGCCCCGAGCCGGGCCGGCGCCAGCGTGATCGTGGACGTCACGGTCGAGCTGCTGACGCAGGTGGCGTTCCTCGCGGCGGGCCTGGGCGCCCTTGCTTGGCTGACGCACGGCGCCGGGTGGGAGTGGCTGGAGGCGGCGCTCGCCGGGGCGCTGGCCGCGGCGGCGCTGCTGCTGGCGCAGCGGTTCGGCCTGTTGCGGGCGCTCGAGGCGCTGCTGCGCGGCATCGCCCGGCGC
>CAXTTB010000638.1:0-2448 GCA_964246905.1 uncultured Acetobacteraceae bacterium
GCCGGGCACGGTGCCGGACCACGACGCGGCGGCCTGCATCATCTGCCCGGCGTGCCCCGAAGCGAACGCCGCGCGCAGCCCATCGACGTGCCGCAGCGCCAGCAGCGCCCGCACCTCCCGCAGCACCCCCGCGCCGATCAGCCCGAACCCGGCGCCCGCGACGCCGATCGTCGCCCAGCCCAGCCAGGCCGCACGGGCGAACTGGTCCGCCACGAAGTTGCCGACCGACAGCCCGGCCAGCCCCAGGGCCAGCACAACCACGCCCAGCAAGGCGAGTGCCGCCGTCCCGGTGGGCGGCGCGGGGACATCGGCCACGATGACGGCGGGAAGCGACGGCTCCAGCCGCGGCGCCGGCGCCTCCTCAAGCTCGATCCGCGGCTCGACCCTCACAGCACGTCGTCCAGCAGGAAGCAGAGCAGGGCGTCGAGGCCCAGCTCGGGCACGCCGCCGCGTCCGTCCTGCGGCGGGCGCAGCGGCTCGAAGTCCGGCAGTTGAAGGAACGGATGCGCCCAGAACGCATCGTCCGGCGGGCGGTCCGGCACCTCGCCGGGGTAGGAGCGCAGCAGCCGCTCGTCGCCAATGCGCCGCCCGCGCACCGCCGACACCGGGCGTCCGTCCAGCGTCCAGACGAAATCCTCCGTGCAGCGGACAGCGGCGATGGGCAGGTGGCTGGTCGGCGCCTCCGCCGCGAAGCCGAACGCGGGGGCGTCGCCGTTGCCGTCTTGCGCGACGCGCCGCAGCAGCGCCGCCAGGTTGCCGCGCTGCCGCTCCGCCACATGGTCCGACTTGGTGGCTGCGAAGGCGACCCGCGACACCACCCGGGGCGGCAGGCGCAGTTGGCCCAGCGCCCAGGCGGCCTCGATCCAGGACCATCGCCAGCGCAGCGCCCCCGCCGCCGCCGCGACCGCCGCCGCCGCGTCGCCAAAGGCGTCCGGCCCGGCGTGCAGTGCCGAAAGGAGATCGACCAGGACCACGATCCGGTCGAGGTTGCCGAACATCGGCTCTTGGAGGTCGCGCTGCACCGCCTGGACATAGGCGGCGTAGCGCCGGGCCAACAGGCCCTCCAGCCCGCCCGTGCCGAGGTTGGGGAAGAACGGCGTCCAAGGAGGTTCCGGACCCGGCGCCGGCATCAGGAAGCGCCCGGGCTGCAGCAGGGACAGCCCAGCCTCGTTCCGCAGGCGGTGCAGCATGGCGCGGTACAGCCGGTGGCCGGTGGCCGCCAGGGACTCGTCCGAGGGCGCGCCGGCCGGCAGGGCGGAGTTGAACGCCATGAACTCCGCCGCGTACGGGGCCATGCCCGGCGTGTCGAGGCGGCGCAGCACGGCGGCGGACCAGTCGGCGAAGCCCGTGCGCAGCAGCGGCAGGTCGAGCAGCCACTCGCCGGGGTAGTCCAGCAGCTCCAGGCGCAGCCGCTGCGGCGGCAGGGCGATCCCCAGGCGCTCCCGCCCGATCACCAGGTCGAGCGCCAGCATGGATGCGGCGCTCGTGCGTTCCGGCCAGGTCGGAGGGTCCTGCGTGAGCGCGGCCAGGTGCCGCGGATGGTCGAACCGCGGCAGGCCGGACGCGCCGGACGGCGCCAGCGCGACCTGCGCCCGCCGCCCCTTGAGGCGCCGGGCGAGGCCGGGCAGCACCGGGTGCCCGGCGCCGAACGCCAGCAGGTTCGCCGCGAGCGAGGTCAGGAACGCCGTCTTCCCGGCGCGCGCCAGCCCGGTCACGCCGATGCGGACGGTGCGCCGGGTCAGGCGGGCGAGCGGGTCGTCCAGTATCAGGCGCGTTGCACCAGCTCGACTTTGTAGCCGTCGGGATCCTCGACGAAGGCGATCACCGTCGTGCCGTGCTGCACCGGCCCGGCCTCCCGGACGACCTTGCCGCCGGCCTTCTTCAGCGCGTCGCAGGCGGCGTACACGTCCGGCATTCCGACCGCGAGGTGGCCGAAGGCGCCGCCCATCTCGTACGGCTTCTCCTGGTCCCAGTTGTAGGTCAGCTCGAGCACGCTGGTGTCGCTCTCGTCGCCGTAGCCGACGAAGGCCAGCGTGTAGCGCCCGCCGGGGACCTCGTTCCGGCGCAGCTCCTTCATGCCGAGCAGCTTGGTGTAGAACGCGACGCTCGCGTCCAGGTCCTTCACGCGGAGCATGGTGTGCAGCAGGAGTGGGTTGGCCATTGGATTGATCCCTTACGCTGGAGTTGCTGAGGTAGCCTCGATGCCGAGCAGGAAAAGCCCGGCAGCGTCCGCTTCGGTGATGCACGCGGCGCGGTCGGTCAACAGGGTTCCCCCCGCCTCGAACGCCACGCCGCGCAGCCCGGCCTGGGCGGCGGCGCGCAGGGTCGCCGGGCCGATGGTCGGCAGGTCGGCGCGGCGGTCCTGGCCGGGCTTCACCAGCTTGACCAGCACGCCGCCGGGTCCGGGCCGGGCCCGGAAGGCGGCGCGGGCCAGCGTGGCGTCCGTGG
>CAXTTB010000639.1:0-2447 GCA_964246905.1 uncultured Acetobacteraceae bacterium
GCCGCGGAACCGCGCGCCGACCGCGACCGTGAGGTTCACGGCGTTCGGCCCGGGCAGGAACTGGCACAGCGCCAGCAGCTCGGTGAACTCCGCCGCGGTCAGCCAACGCTGCCGCTCCACGATGGTACGGCGCAGCATGGGCAGCGCGCCGCCGAACGCGCTGACGCCCGCCGCCAGGAAGGACAGGAACAGGATACGGCTGCTGGGCGGGGCGGCGTCCATGCCGCACCGTAGCGGCGGGGGCGGTTGGGCAACAAGGCCAAGGGCTTTGCCCCTGGACCCCACTGGGGCCGGCGGCCCCAGGCCCCGTAGATCGGGGTTTGGGGCCTCCGGCCCCAACGGGTCCAGGGCAGCGCCCTGGCCTTTTCACACACGGTTGCCCCCATGCCGAGCGGATCGGCTATGCTCGCGAAAAAGGGAACGTCCGGCATGTCAGATTCTGCTCAAGCCTTCCTCGCCGCCCGCGACCTGCTGCTCCTGCACCGCCGGGATATCGCGGCGGCGCGGGCGGCTTTCCGCTGGCCGGCGCTCGGCCGGTTCAACTGGGCGCTGGACTACTTCGACCGCATGGCCGCGGGCAACGATGCGCCGGCGCTGCGCTTCGTGGCGCCGGGAGCGCCGGAGACCAGCATCGGTTTCGCGGCGCTGTCGGCCCGGTCGAACCAGGTCGCCAACCACCTCCGCGCCCTGGGCGTGCGGCGCGGCGACCGCGTCCTGTTGCTGCTCGGCAACGTGCAGCCGTTGTGGGAGGCGATGCTGGCGGCGATGAAGCTCGGCGCCGTGGTGATCCCGGCCACCACCATGCTGACGGAGGACGACCTGCGCGACCGCTTCGAGCGCGGGGGCGTGCGCCACGTGATCGCCGCCGGCGAGCTGGCCCCGAAGTTCGCGTCCATCGAGGGCGATTACTCCCGCATCGCCGTGGGGGGTGCCGTGGGCTGGCAGCGGTTCGAGGACGCCTACGCCGCCGACCCGGCCTTCACGCCGGACGGGGAGACCCAGGCCACCGACCCGCTGCTGCTGTACTTCACCTCCGGCACCACGTCCAAGCCGAAGCTCGTGCTGCACAGCCATCAGAGCTACCCGGTCGGGCACCTTTCGACCATGTTCTGGATCGGCCTGCGGCCCGGCGACGTGCACCTCAACATCTCCTCGCCGGGCTGGGCGAAGCACGCATGGTCCAGCTTCTTCGCGCCCTGGAACGCCGGCGCCACCATCCTGATCCTGAACCAGCCGCGGTTCGATGCGGCGCACCTGCTGGCGGTGCTGGACCAGGCGCGGGTCACGACGTTCTGCGCCCCGCCCACGGTGTGGCGGATGCTGGTGCAGGCGGACCTGTCGGCGCACCCCGTGCACCTGACGGAGGCCGTGGCCGCCGGGGAGCCGCTGAACCCCGAGGTGATCGACCGGGTGCAGGCCGCCTGGGGCGTCACCATCCGCGACGGCTACGGCCAGACCGAGACCACCTTGCAGGTCGCCAACACGCCGGGCCAGGCGGCCGCGCCGGGTTCGATGGGCCGCCCGCTGCCCGGCTACGACGTGCGCCTGGTCGATCCCGACGGGGCCGACGCCGAGGAGGGGGAGATCGCTCTCGGTCTCGATCCGCCGCCGCTCGGCCTGATGCAGGGCTACCTGCAGGCGGACGGCACGCTGCGCCCGCCGCAGGGCGGGCTGTACCGCACCGGCGACGTGGCGCTCCGCAACCCCGACGGCACGCTGACCTACGTGGGCCGCGCCGACGACGTGTTCAAATCGAGCGGCTACCGCATCAGCCCGTTCGAGCTGGAAAGCGTGCTGATCGAGCACGAGGCGGTGGCGGAGGCGGCGGTGGTCCCGTCCCCTGACCCGACGCGCACGGCGCTGCCCAAGGCGTTCGTGCTGCTGGCGGCGGGGTTCGAGCCGGATGCGGCGACGGCGCGGAGCATTTTTGGGCAGCTGCGTGCGCGGCTGGCGCCGTACAAGCGGGTGAGGCGGCTGGAGTTTGCGGAGTTGCCGAAGACGATTTCGGGGAAGATCAGGCGGGTGGAGTTGCGGCGGCTGGAGGCTGGGCGGCGGGCGAGAGGGGAGTTGGGAATGACGGAGTTCTTGGATGAGTCAGGGACAGGAGCATAGTGATGTCGCACAGCAACGATTTGGAGTGGCTACGGCAAACTTTGTTTGCAGCCTGGGCAGACTTTGAAGCGACGGGGCAGCACGTGACAGCCGAGGAAGCCGACTTTTGGCTTGCCAAGCTTGAAGAGGGCGAAGACGCCGAACTTCCAGAAAGCCACGGCTGACCAGTCCCTTTCCGAGCAATAAAATTACGGAAAATTGAAATCTTTATCGAGACCGCTCCTTTTCTCAATGAAGTCAGCCAAACGCCTAAATTCATTCGGGCTTCCGCCTTGTCTCATACTACGCACTCGGCTACAAACAACTATTATATTATCATACACAAATCCTTCATG
>CAXTTB010000640.1:0-2446 GCA_964246905.1 uncultured Acetobacteraceae bacterium
TGGCTAGGGTTCGGCAATGACCCTCGTTACAACAAGACGCGCTGCTTCGACCCCTTCCCCTTCCCTGACGCCACCCCGGCGCAAGCCGCCGAGATCGCCGTGCTGGCGGAGGAACTGGACGCACTTCGCAAGGCACGCCTGGCCGCGTGGCCCCATCTGACCCTGACCGGGCTGTACAACGTCCTGACCGCCATCCGCGCCGGGCAGTCCCTCACCGACGCGGACCGGGACGTGCTGGACGCCGGGCATGTCGAGGTGCTGCGCCACCTTCACGACCGCCTCGACGCCGCCGTTGCCGCCGCCTACGGCTGGCCCGCCGACCTACCCGCCGCCGCCATCGTGGAACGGGTGGTGGCCCTGAACCGGGAACGGAAGGCGGAGGAAGCCGCCGGGCAGGTGCGCTGGCTGCGCCCCGCCTACCAAGCCCCGGCAGAGACGGCCCAAGCCGCGCGCAAGGAACAGCTTGCGATGGCGATGGAAACCGACGCCGCCCTGCCAGCCTGGCCCAAGGCGGTGGGCGCGCAATACGTGGCCCTCCGCGCCGCCCTGGCCCGCACCGGACGCGCCGGACCCGCCGACCTGGCCCGGCAGTTCCGCGGCGTCCGCGCGGCCAAGCTGGCTCCCATGCTGCAAGCACTGGCTGCAATGGGACAGGCGCACGAGGCCGGCGGAGGCCGCTACGTGGCGTAGGCTGCCCGTCCTTTGCGTCCATTGGAGAAGACTCCGGCCTGCCCCCATGAAAGGCCGAATCGTCAACCGGCACGGTCCGCCGCCAGGAAACGTCAGCCCGCAAGGTCCGCTGGGGGTCCGCTCCGGTTTTCAGGCCGTTGCCGCTCCGGCACGGACCAGCAGCCAACCCATTGGCACGGCGTGGTGGAGCTGAGCGGGATCGAACCGCTGACCTCCTCATTGCGAACGAGGCGCTCTCCCAACTGAGCTACAGCCCCGCCGTGCAGGCGGCGGACAATGCTCAGGCCGTGCCGCCAAGTCAAGCCGGCCCCTGCACATTCCACGCGGTTGCGCCGCGCCGGGCGCGTCGGTAGGGTCCCGCGCATTCTCCGGGAGGCCGCCAAACGTGATTCCAGCGTTATTTCAGCTCCTCAACGCCATTATCGGCCTGCTCGTCTGGGCGTTGATCCTTTCGGCCATCTTCAGCACCCTGGCCTCCTTCGGCGTGCTCGACACCCGCAACCGCCTGGTCTGGACCATCGGGGACTTCCTGACCCGGGTGACGGAGCCGATGCTGCGCCCGATCCGCAGCGTGCTGCCCTACTTCGGCAACATCGACATCAGCCCGATCGTCGCCATCCTGCTGCTGCAGTACATCGCGCGCCCGCTGCTGGCGACCATCTTCAATGGCATCTACACCGGGGTCTGGACGCTGATGTGATGACCGCCCGCATCATCGACGGCGCTGCGGTCGCCGCCACCCTCCGCGCCCGGATCGCCGAACAGACCGCGGGCCTGCCGTTCAAGCCGGGGCTGGCGGTCGTGCTGGTCGGGGACAACGCGGCCAGCGCCGTTTACGTCCGCAACAAGGACCGCGCGGCGCAGGGCGCCGGCCTGCTGGCGCAGACGATCCGGCTGCCGTCCGGCGTGCCCGCCGCGGAGTTGATTGCAGTCATCCAAACGCTGAACGCCGACCCCGAGGTGGACGGCATCCTCGTGCAGCTCCCGCTGCCGGACGCCATCCCGCCGCGCCCGGTGCTCGAGGCCATCGACCCGGCCAAGGACGTGGACGGCTTCCACCCTCTGAACGTCGGCCGTCTGCAGGACGGGCTGGATGTGCTGGCCCCCTGCACGCCTAGCGGCGTCATGCGCCTGCTGGCGGCGGGCGGGACGCCGTTGCGCGGCGCGCGGGCCGTGGTGCTGGGCCGCTCCGCCATCGTCGGGCGGCCGATGGCGGCGCTGCTGCTGGCGGCGGACGCCACCGTGACCGTCGCGCATTCCCGCACGCTGGACCTCGCGGCGGAGTGCCGCCGGGCCGATGTGCTGGTCGCGGCGGTGGGACGGCCGGCGCCACCGTCATCGACGTGGGCATCAACCGGCTGCCGGACGGCAGGCTGGTGGGCGACGCCGCCTATGCGGAGTGCGCCGCGGGCGCCGGCGCCATCACCCCGGTGCCCGGCGGCGTCGGCCCGATGACCATCGCCTGCCTGCTGGACAACACCGTCAAGGCCGCGATGCGCCGCCGGGGCGTAACCGCCTAGAAGTCGGTGCAGCGGCCCTTCTGCTCCCAGTCGCCGAAGCGGGTCGGCTCCGGTCCCTTGGGGCCGCCCTGCTCCGGGGGCAGCTTCGGGTCGTGGGGGATGGACGCGGGCGGGGTGCGCTCGGCGTCGTGCCGGGCCAGGTGCTCGGCGGCGGTCGGGAGGTGCGGCGGGTCGGTCTTGCCCCGAGAGATGGTCGGGCCGGCGCCGTTCGCAACGTCAGGCCGGCCCACGCCGCC
>CAXTTB010000641.1:0-2445 GCA_964246905.1 uncultured Acetobacteraceae bacterium
ACCCAGCACTTCTCCGTGGTGGTGCCGGCTTAGGCCTGACGGGCGGCCCCCTGCCCGGTCAGGGAGCCAGCATCCGCAAGTCCTTGAACAGGACGCCGCGCCCGCGCCGGGGCGTGCCGTTGGCGAATGCGGCGTCGCCGACGTGGCCATGCTCCTCGCCGGATGCGGCGAGCTTCCAGGTGGTCCGCAGCGCCCCCGCCGCTGTCGAGGTGAAGTCGATCTGGCATCGGTAGAAGCCGTTGCCGACGGGGGCGATGACGGGCCGGTTGACGACGAAGCGGGGCTGGTCCCCGCCCGGCGGGTCCAGGTAGTAGCGTCCGAGCCTGCCGGCTTCCAGGTCGAAATAAACCTGCAGGTTGCTTGAGCGGTTGGCGTCCGTGATCTCCGCCTTGATCCAGCCTCTGCCAAGCGGCTTGAAGTCGCCGCGGACGACGTAGCGCCCGGGCGCGCTGGCGGCGCTGGCAAGCTGGCTGATCGAGAACTCCGCGGGCGCCGGGGTCGTCCGTTCGCGGATGAACTCGGCCCCCGGCTCTCCGCCGGCGTCGCGCAGGCCGGCCAGGATGGCCACGTTCCTGCGCGACCAGGCGTCCTCGATGGCCCATTCGCCGGGGGGCGCCGCCGGGCCGTCCGCGCCGCCGCGGTAGAGGTTCCGGCCGCGTCCGGCGTCGAGGACGTCGATGGCAAGAGGCTGCCGCCAGGTGCGGCCCTGGCTGTCGGCCGCGCTCACGACGACGAGGTGCGACTGCTTGCGGGCGAAATCGAACGCGGCCCGGCTGCGGAGCTGGGAGCCGGCGATCTCGAACATCCCGTCCGGGTCCTCGGCGATGGAGAACCGCTCCCCAGCCCCGTCGCCGGACGCCCCGTCGCCGAACCGGGCGATGGACAGGTCGGCGACGGCACTCCCGGGCGGCAGGTCCTCGCGAACGCTCGTCGCCGAGGCGAGCACGGCGGTCGGCCCTTCGCGCTGCCAGGCGGTGATGGACCGGACCGTGAGGTCGGCCGGGCTGGGCGTGCTGCCGTCCGGCGGCGGCACGAAGCCCTTGAGGCCCCGGGAGCCGATGGCGAGGTTGACGACCAGGTAGAACGGCTGCCCGAACTCCGGCTTGCGCGCGATGTCCTTGGTGAGCGCGAGGCGCCGGTCGAGGTAGAACTCGATCCTGTCGTCGGTCCACAGGATGCCATACCTGTGGAAATCCTCGCTCAGGTCGCGGCCCGCCGGGTAGGACGCCTCGTCGTTGTTCCGGGGGGGCGACAGGACGGCCACGTGGTACTCGCGGGGCAGGTGGCCGCGGTATTCGAGGACGTCGATCTCCGGAGGGTGCTGCTCATCGACGGGCACCAGCCAGAACGCCGGCCAGGTCCCGGTCCCGCGCGGCACTTTGGCCTCGATCTCGAAATACCCGCCGTGCTGCGAGAACGACGGCCGCGACACGAGGACGCCCGAGACCCAAGGGTAGGGCTGCCCGGTCGCCGGGTCGGCCGGGATCTCGCCGGGGGCGAAACGGGCGCCGTCGGTCCGTTCGGCGCGGATGCGGAGGTTGCCGTCCGTGATCGAGAACGGCGTGAAGCGGTTGGACCACGGGTATCCGGGATCGGGGTAGAACTGGAACTCGCCGTTGAAGACGTTGTCGGTGCCCTTGGCCCGGCGCTCCGTGCTGAAGCGCGGCTCCCAGATCCGGCGCGGCGTCTCCGCCCGGGCGGACGCCGCGTAGCCGTCCTGGCCCGGGCCGCCGCCGAGCAGGGCCAGGCCGTCGCGCGCCGGGACGTAGCTGAACGTTTCCTGGAAACCCGGGAAGGGCGGCCCGGCGTCCGGCGGCGCTCCGCGCGCGGACGGCGCAAGGCTCACGGCGGCAAGCATCGGGGCGGCAAGCAGCAGGGCGGCCGCAAGGGCTGGCAAGGGATTGATCATGACTCCAGGTGGGGCGCCGGGCTGCGCTCCGCCGCGCCGTCCTGCGACAGCAGCCGGGCCGCCGCGCGCTCGATGGCGGCGACGCAGTTGCGCCAGTCGAAGTCGTCCTTCAGTCGGACGCTGGCGGCGTCGGCGCTGGCCCGGAGCTGGTTCAGGTCGGCCTGCAGGATGAACTGCGCCGCCTGCCCGGCGGCGTCGGTGCCGCCGACGATGTGCCCGCAATAGGTTTGCGTCATCAGGCGCGCGCCGGGCAGGTCCTTGCAGACGGGGAAAACGCCGCAGCCGATGCTTTCAAGGACGATCAGCGGGACGGAATCGATCTGCGACAGGTGGACCAGGATGTCCGCCGACGCCAGGCGTTGCAGCAGCTCGGCCTCCGGCAGCGGCCCCACGAACTCCAGGCAGCCCTGCAGGCCCGCCCGCGCGACCTCCGCACGCACCCGGTCGCCGGTCGCGTCGTCGCAGGGGCCGATCCGCGCCGCCTCGAACGCGGTGCCGGCCCCGCGCAGCGCCGCGCAAACGTCGAGGAACAGGAA
>CAXTTB010000642.1:0-2442 GCA_964246905.1 uncultured Acetobacteraceae bacterium
ACCTGGTAGTCGTTCTCGTCGATGTTCGGGCGGACCTTGACCTCCTTGATCTCGACGACCTTCTGCTTCTTCTTGGCCTCGTTCTTCTTTTTCTGCTGCTCGTACTTGAACTTGCCGAAATCGAGGATCTTGCACACCGGCGGGTCGGCGTTCGGGCTGATCTCGAGCAGGTCGAGCCCGACCGAGAAGGCGCGCTGCACCGCCTCGCGGGCGCTCATCACGCCGACCATCTCGCCGTCCTGGTCGATCAGGCGGACTTGCGGGACGCGGATATCCTCGTTGACGCGGGGGCCGTCACGGCTCGGCGCGGCAGGCATGGGGCCTCTGGCTATGGGGTCGCTCCTATGAGAGTTGACAGCTTCTCGGAATCAGTATGCGCGTTTTCGACTCGGTCGGGCAGCAAAATCAAACCGACTCCGCCGCCGCCGAGTTCAACTTGCGTAAATCGGGCGGCACCGCCTCGGCCGCAAGGCGTGCCACCGCGTCGTCGAGCGTCAGCACCGCCTGCGCCTCCTCGCCCAGCCGGCGCAGCGCCACGGTGCCGCCCTCCGCCTCCTTGCGGCCGACCACCAGGATCGCCGGCACGTGTTGCAGGCTGTGCAGGCGCACCTTGGCGTTGATGCGGTCGCGGCCGAGGTCGGCCTCGACCGCCAGCCCCGCCGCCCGCCCCCCGGGGGCGGCCCCCCCCGCGGACGCGGCGGGGGGGGGGGCCCATGTTGGGCCCCCCCCCCCCCGCCCCCCGCCCTGGGGGGCCGGGGGGGCGGGCCCCCCGGGGGGGTGGGGGGGGCGGGGGCGGGGCGCGCCCGCCCCCCCCAGCCCCGCCGCGCGCAGCCGGTCGGCGACCCGCAGCGCGTACTCGTCGGCGTCGGAGACGATGGTGGCGACCACCGCCTGCACCGGCGCCAGCCAGAGCGGGAAGCGGCCGGCGTATTGCTCGATCAGGATGCCGAGGAAGCGCTCGAAGCTGCCCAGGATCGCACGGTGCAGCATCACCGGCCGGCGCTTGCCGCCATCCTCGGCCACGTACTCGGCGTCGAGCCGTTCGGGCAGCACGTAGTCGACCTGCAAGGTGCCACACTGCCAGTCGCGGCCGATCGCGTCGCGCAGCACGAATTCCAGCTTGGGGCCGTAGAACGCGCCTTCGCCGGCGTTCAGCGTGAACTCGACGCCGGCCAGCCGGCACGCCTCGCGCAAGCCGGCCTCGGCCTTGTCCCAGCTCTCGTCGCTGCCGGCGCGCTGCTCCGGGCGGTCGGCGAACTTCACCTGGAAGCCCTGGAAGCCGAGGTCGCGGTAGACGCTGGCCAGCAACGCCACGAACCGCGCCGTCTCCGGCGCCACGTCGGCCTCGTCGCAGAAGATGTGGGCGTCGTCCTGGGTGAAGGCGCGCACCCGCATCAGGCCGTGCAGCGCGCCGGAAGGCTCGTAGCGGCAGCAGGCGCCGAACTCGGCCATGCGCCAGGGCAGCTCGCGGTAGCTGCGCAGGCCGTGGCGGAAGATCTGCACGTGGCACGGGCAGTTCATCGGCTTCAGGGCGAGCGTCTGGTCCTCGCCCTCGGCGCTGGCCAGGAACATGTGCTCGCGGTACTTGTCCCAGTGCCCGGACGCCTCCCACAGCGAACGGTCGACCAGTTGCGGCGTGCGGACCTCCTGGTAGCCGGCCGCGTCCTGCCGGCGGCGCATGTAGTCCTCGACGGCGCGGTACAGCCGCCAGCCCTTCGGGTGCCAGAACACCGAGCCGACCGCCTCCTCCTGCAGGTGGAACAGGCCCATCTCGCGGCCGATGCGGCGGTGGTCGCGGCGCTCCGCCTCCTCCAACTGCTTGAGGTGGGCGTCGAGCTCGCCCTGGTCGCGCCAGGCGGTCGCGTAGATGCGGCTCAGCATCGGGTTGCGGTGGTCGCCACGCCAATAGGCGCCGGCCACCTTCTGCAACTTGAACGCGTGGCCCACGTCGCCGGTGCTGCGCATGTGCGGGCCGCGGCAGAGGTCGATCCACTCGCCCTGCCGGTACAAGGTGATGGTCTCGCTCGAGGGCAGGTCGCGGATCAGCTCGGCCTTGAACCGCTCGCCGCGCGCCTCGAAGAAGGCGATGGCTTCCTCGCGGTCCCACACCTCGCGCTCGAACGGCGCCGCGCGCGCCACGATCTCGCGCATCCGCGCCTCGATCGCCGGGAAGTCCTCCGGGGTGAACGGGGCGTTGCGGGCGAAGTCGTAATAGAACCCGTTCTCGATCGGAGGCCCGATCGTGACCTGCGTGCCGGGGAACAGTCCCTGCACCGCCTCGGCCAGCACGTGCGCCGCGTCGTGGCGGATCAGGCCCAGCGCGTCCGGGTCGCGGCGGGTCACGAACACCACCCGCGCGTCGTGCTCGATGCGCGAGGCGAGGTCGACCAGGCGGCCGTCGAGCTTCATCGCCCAGGCGGCGCGCGCGAGGCCCGGGCCGAT
>CAXTTB010000643.1:0-2441 GCA_964246905.1 uncultured Acetobacteraceae bacterium
GCGTAGGCGTCCGTGCCCGGCAGCATGTCGATGCGGAGCGACGCGCCGGGTTCCCATAAGGAGGAGGCCTGCAGGATCGCCGGGCCGGACAGGCCGCGATGGGTGAACAGCATCGCCTCCTGGAACGCCTGGCGCCCCGCGGCCGCCTGCACCGGCAGCGCCACGCCGCTCAGCGGCTGCATGAGCGCCAGGTCGTCGCCCGCAAAGGTGAGTGGCACGAGGCCGGGGCGGATCGGCGTCAACGGCAGGCCGAAACGCTGTGCTGCGTCGTGGGCGAAGCCGGTGGCGCCCATCTTCGGGATCGACAGCCCGCCGGTCGCCAGCACCAGCGCCGGGGCCGAGAACGCGCCCCGGTCCGTCTCGATCCGGAACGCGCCGTCGTGGGACAGCCCGGTGACGCGGTGGCGCAGCCGCAGATCGACGCCCGCCGCCGCGCACTCCGCCAGCAGCATGGCGACCACGGCGCGGGCCGAGCCGTCGCAGAACAACTGGCCGAGCGCCTTCTCATGGAACGGGATGCGGTGCTTCCGCACCAGGGCGATGAAGTCCTGCGCCGTGTAGCGACGCAGCGCGGAGGCGCAGAACCGCGGGTTGGCCGACAGGAAGCGGTCGGGGCCTGCGTGCTCGTTGGTGAAGTTGCAGCGCCCGCCGCCGGAGATCAGGATCTTGGCACCGGCCTGGTCCGCGTGGTCCAGCAACAGCACCCGGCGCCCGCGCCCGCCGGCCGCCATCGCGCACATCATGCCGGCCGCCCCGGCGCCGAGGATGATGGCGTCAAAGGTGTTGGCGGCGGGCAGGGTCATGACAGTGGAATGTGGTCGGACCGGCGGCGGCAAGCTCAACACATGGCCGTGACGGGCTGCCTTGACACCCACGCCGTTCGTCGCCCGACGCAGCGATTGCCGCCGCCGGGCGTTGCAACCTGCAGGCGTGATGCCGCATAAGGATTCGTTGCATGACTGACATCATCCCAGCCGCTTCCCGCCTCAAGACCAAGGTCGCCCCGGCGGAACTGCCGGGCCTGCAGGGCCTCACGACGCTCGCAGTCTCGGTGGTGGTCGTCGCGGGGCTTTACCTGGCGCGGGAGGTGCTGATCCCGATCACGCTGGCGGTCCTGCTGTCGTTCGTGCTGGCGCCGCTGGTGGCGCTGCTGCGCCGGGTCGGGCTGCCGCGGGTGCCGTCCGTCGTGGCGGCCGTGCTGGTGGCGTTGGGCGTGCTGCTGCTGCTGGGCGTGCTGATCGGCTCGCAGGTGGCGGGCCTCGCGGGCGACGTGCCGCGCTACGCCGCCACGGTGGAGCGCAAGGTGGACGCCGTGCGCTCCTACGCCATCGGCCGGGTCACGGCGCTGACGGGCACGCTGGGGCAGCAGATGGCGCCACCCGCCGCGCCGCCCGCGGCCAAGCCGGCCAGCCCGCCCTCCGACGCGCCGAAGCCCGTGCCGGTGGAGGTGCACCAGCCCGACCCGACGCCCATGGAGATCGCCACCCGCGTGCTGTCGCCGATCCTGTCGCCGCTCGCGACCATGGGCATCGTGCTGCTGGTGGCCGTGTTCGTGCTGATGCAGCGGGAGGACCTGCGCGACCGGATGATCCGGCTGTTCGGCTCCGGCGACCTGCACCGCACCACCGCCGCGATGGACGACGCCGCCGCCCGGCTCAGCAAGTACTTCCTGACCCAGCTCGCGCTCAACGCGGCGTTCGGGGTGGTGATCGGGCTGGGCCTGCTGCTCATCGGCGTGCCCAGCCCGGTGCTGTGGGGCATCATCGCCGCGCTGATGCGCTTCGTGCCCTATATCGGCGCCATCGCCTCGGCGGTGCTGCCGATCGCCATGGCCGCGGCGGTGGACCCGGGCTGGGGCATGGCGCTGTCCACGGTGGCGCTGTTCCTGGTGGTCGAGCCGGTGACGGGGCAGATCGTCGAGCCGCTGGTCTATGGCCACAGCACGGGGCTGTCGCCGGTGTCGGTGGTCATCTCGGCCATCTTCTGGGCCTGGCTGTGGGGGCCGGTCGGGCTGATCCTGTCCACGCCGCTCACGCTCTGCCTGGTGGTGCTGGGCCGCCACATCGACCGGCTGGAGTTCATCGACGTGCTGCTCAGCGACCAGCCGGCGTTGACACCCGCCGAGAGCTTCTACCAGCGCATCCTCGCCGGCGATGCGGACGAGGCGCTCGATCAAGCGGAGACGCTGCTGCGCGACCGGCCCTTGTCGTCCTATTACGACGAGGTCGCGCTGAAGGGCCTGCAGCTTGCGGCCAACGACGCGCTGCGCGGCGTGCTGGCGGAGGATCAGCTCCGCAACATCCAGGACGCGATCGACGGGGTGGTGGTCGATCTGGCCGACCAGGACGACGCCGACGTGGCGAAGTCCAAGCCCGAACCCGCCTCGCCCATCGCGCAGACCGCGGCCCCGCCGGTGCTGCCGGCGCCGGCGGGCGCGGCGC
>CAXTTB010000644.1:0-2436 GCA_964246905.1 uncultured Acetobacteraceae bacterium
CCTGGCGGGCCAGCAGGATGTGCTCGCGGGTCTGCGGCATCGGGCCGTCGGCGGCGCTCACCACCAGGATCGCGCCGTCCATCTGCGCGGCGCCGGTGATCATGTTCTTCACGTAGTCGGCGTGGCCGGGGCAATCGACGTGGGCGTAATGCCGGTTCGTCGTCTCGTACTCGACGTGCGCGGTGGAGATCGTGATGCCGCGGGCGCGCTCCTCGGGCGCCGCATCGATCGAGTCGTAGGCCCTGAACGTGGCGCCGCCGGTCTTCGCCAGGATCTTGGTGATCGCCGCGGTCAGCGACGTCTTGCCGTGATCCACGTGACCGATGGTGCCGATGTTGCAGTGCGGCTTGTTACGCTCGAATTTCGCCTTGGCCATCGTCGTGTCTCCGTCGCCCGCCGGTCAATGGGGATTGGGGGGCAGGTTGGGTTGCAGTCCTCGTCGATTCACAGCCTTACCGGAAAGGCTGCGCCGTCTCTAGCCTACCAACGGTAGTGGCTGAAAGCCTTGTTCGCCTCAGCCATCCGGTGCGTGTCCTCACGCTTCTTCACCGCCGAGCCACGGTTGTTCACCGCGTCCAGCAGCTCGTGCGACAGGCGGTCCTCCATCGTGTGCTCGCCGCGCTTGCGGGCGCTGTCGATGATCCAGCGGATCGCCAACGCCTGGCGCCGCTCCGTCCGCACCTCCACCGGCACCTGGTACGTGGCGCCGCCGACCCGGCGGCTCCGCACCTCGACGGCGGGCTTCACGTTGTCCAGCGCCTCGTGGAACATACGGACCGGATCGGCCGCGTTGCCCCCGCGCTTCTTCAGCACGTCGAGCGCGCCGTACACGATGCCTTCGGCGGCAGACTTCTTGCCGTCGTACATCAACGCATTCATGAAGCGCGTGATCACCACGTCGCCGAACTTGGCGTCCGGCAGGATGTCGCGCTTGACCGCACGGCGGCGTCGGCTCATCGCCCGCTCCTCTTACTTCGGCCGCTTCGCGCCGTACAGCGACCGGCGCTGACGACGCTTCGGCAGGCCCTGGGTGTCCAAGACGCCGCGCAGGATGTGGTAGCGCACGCCGGGCAAGTCCTTGACGCGCCCGCCGCGGATCAGCACCACGCTGTGCTCCTGCAGGTTGTGGCCCTCGCCGGGGATGTAGCTCACCACCTCGTAGCCATTGGTCAGCCGCACCTTGGCGACCTTCCGCAGCGCGGAGTTTGGCTTCTTCGGCGTCGTCGTATAGACGCGCGTGCAGACGCCGCGCTTCTGCGGGCAGCTCTGCAGCGCCGGGACCTTGTTGCGCTTCGCGGCAGGCTCGCGCCCGTTGGCAATCAACTGGTTGATGGTCGGCATACGCGTCTTCCGATCCTCTTTGTGATCCACCCGGCCCGCTTGGCTGCGCCGTCCCTGGAATGCAAAGCGCGGCGGCGCGGCCGGATGGCCGCGCGAAACCCTCGCTGTGGATGGCCTTGGCTCCCTGACCGGGTGCGGCACCATGCACGTTGCTTTCCAGCGACGACCGCCTCGCAGTGGAGGATGGCCGAGGGCGCGATACCTACGTCCGCGCCCGGTGTTCGTCAAGCCTTAATGCCCGGGCAGTACCGGGCCAGAAAGGGGGCAGCAATGCACAGGCAACCGCCCCCTCCAGCCAAGTCCTCGCTACTCCGCGGCGGTCCGGTCGGTGATCGCCGGCACCTCCGGACGCAGCCGCTGCTGGTCGCGCCCGGCGGCCACGGAACGCAGGCGGTTCATCACGCTGCCCGTGCCCGCGGGGATCAGGCGTCCCACGATCACGTTCTCCTTGAGGCCCAGCAGGTTATCGACCTTGCCCGCCGTCGCCGCCTCCGTCAGCACCCGGGTCGTCTCCTGGAACGACGCGGCGCTGATGAAGCTGTGGGTCTGCAGGCTGGCCTTGGTGATGCCCTGCAGCACCGGCATCGCCGTCGCCGCACGCTCCTCCAGCTTGAGGCGCTTCTCGTTCTCCGCCTCGAACTCGAGGCGGTCCACCTGCTCGCCCGATAGGTACGTGGTGTCGCCGGGTTCGAGGATCTCCACCTTCTGCAGCATCTGCCGGACGATGACCTCGATGTGCTTGTCGTTGATCTTCACGCCCTGCAGCCGGTACACGTCCTGGATCTCGTTCACCAGGTAGTCCGACAGCGCCTCCACCCCCAGGACCTTGAGGATGTCGTGCGGCACGCGCGGCCCATCGACCAATGGGTCGCCCCGGCGAACGAAGTCGCCCTCCTGCACGCTGACGTGCTTGCCCTTCGGGATCAGGTACTCGGTGTCCTCCCCGGTCTCGTCGTTCTTCACGATGACCCGGCGCTTCGCCTTGTAGTCCTTCCCGAACTCCACGCGCCCGTCGATCTCGGCGATGATCGCGTGGTCCTTGGGCTTGCGCGCCTCGAACAGCTCCGCCACCCGCGGCAGGCCGCCGGTGATGTC
>CAXTTB010000645.1:0-2431 GCA_964246905.1 uncultured Acetobacteraceae bacterium
GGCCCCCGTGCCGTGGGGCCGCGCCGGGCGCCGCGGGGTCTTGTACATGCCGGGGCCGGGGGGGGGGCGGCCGGGCCAGGCCGCCCCGAACGCCGCCTTCGCCCGGCGCGGCAGCAGCCAGGTGGCGGGCCTGCCCTGCACCGAATGGGAGACGCGGGACCTGGCGGGCCAGGCGACGCTCACCTGCTTCACCGCGGACGGGGTGCTGTTGCAGGCCCGGCATGGCGCGCAGGTGCTGGTCGAGGCGACGCGGGTGGCCTATGGCGCCGTGGACCCCAACGCCTTTGCCGTGCCGCCGGGCTACGCGCATGAGGCGCCCCGCATGGCGCCTTCTGGAGGCAGATGATGAGGCCGGCGCGACCGCATCTGCATCCGTTCGCCGAGTGGGCGCCCTGGACGGACCGCCGTGGGCGGCTGGACCCGTTGCGCGCCGCCGTGTTTGCCCTGCTGCTGCTGCCGGCGGCGTGGCTCCTGGCGCGCTGGCCGGCGGACATGCTGGGCGCCCGCCCCCTTCATGCGGCGATCCATGTGACGGGATACTGGGCGGCGTGGATCTTCATGGGGTCGCTGGCCGTTTCGCCGGTCAAGGCGCTGCTGGGGACGCCAGGCATCGTGGTGGTACGGCGGATGATCGGGGTCGCCGCCGCCTGCTATGCCGGCGTGCACCTCCTGCTCTACGCCGCCGAGCAGAACTGGCGTCCTGTGGCGATCGTCACCGAGATCGCGGTCCGCGCCTACCTCACCATCGGCTTCGTGGCGCTGCTGGGGCTGGTGGCCCTGGCCGTGACATCGACGGATGGCTGGGTGAAGCGGCTGGGCCGGAACTGGAAGCGGCTGCACAAGCTCGCCTACGGGTTGGCGGTGCTGGCGCTGATCCACTTCTTCCTGCAATCCAAGGCGGACGTGTCGCAGGCGACAATTGCGGCCGGGGTGTTCGCCTGGGCGATGCTTTGGCGCCTGCTGCCGGCGGGGCGGGACCGCGGGCCGGTGCCGATGGCAGGCCTGGCCCTCGCCGCCGCCCTGGCCGCCCTGGCGTTCGAGTGGGCGTGGTACCGCTTCGGCACCCATATCGATCCGCTCCGCGTGGTGCGCGGGGAGGCGGACCTGTCGTTCGGCCTGCATCCGGCCGGGCTGGTGTTCGCGCTCGGGCTGCTGGCGGCGGGCCTCGCGGAGCTGCACGGCCTGGCGCAGACCCGGTTCGGTGCCGGGCCGGGCTTCGCGATGCTGGCCTATGCGCTCGGCGGGCTGGCGGCTTGGGGCGTTGGGGGGGCTTTGGGCTGGTCGATGGAGGACCTGCTGCCGGAGGGGGCGTCGCCCGACGCGCTGACCGCCGCCTCCGTCCTGCTGTTCGCGCTGCTCGGCCTCGCGCGACACCGCTTGCGTGCCGCATGGCAGCGCCATTGGCTCGACGCGTTGTGGGCCGGCGCGGCGCTGCTGCCGGTGCTGGCGATGGGCACGGAGAGCCGCGATGTCGGCATGTATGGCGCCGAGCTGCTGGGGGCTGGCGCCCTGCTGCTGGCGACGGGCCTGTGGACCACCTCCCGCCGCGCCGCGATCATGGTGATGCCGCTCGCGGGGCTTGCGGCATACCAGGCCGCGCTGTTCTGATGAGTTCTTGTAGGGCGGAAAAGCGTCAGCGCCTTCCGCTGTCATGCCGCGCAAGATGTCGGCGCATGACGCTTCGCTTATACGCCCTACGAGTGGATCAGGGCGTGAGCGCCTTCGCCGCCGCCATCACCTCCGCCGCGTGGCCCGGCACCTTGACCTTGCGCCAGATGCGCGCCACCCGGCCCGCCGCGTCCACCAGCACCGTGCTGCGGTCGATGCCCATGTAATTCTTGCCATACATCGACTTCTCGACCCACGCGCCATACGCCTCGGTGACGCCGCCGGGGTCGGAGGCGAGCGGGAAGGTCAGCGCGTACTTCTCGGCGAACCGCTCGATGGGCTTCATCGCGTCCTTGGACACGCCGATCACCTCCACGCCGATGCCGCCGAGTTCGGGCAGCGCCTCCTGGAACGCCTGGGCCTCCTTGGTGCAGCCGGGCGTGTCGGCCTTGGGATAGAAATACAGCACGAAGGGCCGCCCGGCCTGGCCGGCGAGGCTCACGGTGCGGCCGCCGCTGGCCGGCATCTCGAAGGGGGGCGCCGCGTCGCCGGGGGCAAGGCTCATTCGGGGACTCCGATCAGGGTGGTGAAGGCAGTTCGCACGTCCCGCGCCGCCGCGTCCAGCGCCTCGCGGAGCTGCGGCAGCGGCAGGCCCGGCGTGCCGAGCTGCTGCCCCACCGCGCGCCGCAGCAGCTCCTCCGCCGCGGGCGGCAAAGCCTGCGCGTTCCGGCCCACGGTGATGCGGCCCACCGTGATACGGACGATGCTCTGCACCGTGCGCCACAGCCGGTCCGCCCGGATCAGCATGGCGGCCGTGTCCGCC
>CAXTTB010000646.1:0-2430 GCA_964246905.1 uncultured Acetobacteraceae bacterium
CGCCCTGGGGGCGTTTGCGCGCGGGGCGGGGGGGAGCGCGGCGGCCGCCTTCCTCACGGGCCGGCTGGCGCTGGGCCGGCCCGTCACCGTGGGCGTCAGTTGGGGCCGCACGCTGGAGCAGGTGGCGCTGCATCTTTCGGGTGTGCAGAACCCGCAGGCGCGGTTCGTGTCGCTGATGGGGTCGCTCACCCGCAACTCCGCGTCCAACCCGTTCGAGGTCGTGCAGGCGCTGGCGGCCCGCACCGGCGGCGAGGGGTACTTCCTGCCGGTGCCGTTCATCGCCGACAGCGCGGCGGACCGCGCGGTGCTGATGTCGCAGCGCACCGTGGCGGAGGTCCTGTCCATCGCGGAGGCCGCCGACCTCTACCTCATCAGCGTGGGCGAGCTGCTGGAGACCTCCTTCCTGCGGCAGCAGGCGATGCTGTCCGCGGTCGAGCTGCAAAGCGTCCGTGCCCAGGGCGCGGTGGCGGACTCGCTCGGCCGGCTGTTCGACGGGCGCGGCGCGCAGGTCGGCCATGAGCTGGCCCGCCGCACCCTGGCGCTCGACTTCGAGCGGCTCCGGTCGCGCGACGTGGTGCTGCTGGCCGGCGGGCTGCAGAAGGCGGCGGCGGTCCAGGCTTTGCTGCGGACCGGCGTGGTCCGCGGCCTGGTGATCGACGGCGACGCCGCGAAGGCCTTGGCGGAGGCGCAGCCCTGACGCGCGCCGGCCGGGCACGGCGCCGCCAGCAGCGGGCGGCATCGCCGCAATCGAGGCGAACCCGGAACACGCCACGCCGGACGCCTCGAGGCCCGGCGCACCCTCAACAGGCACCAAGGACCTTCCCGCCATGGGCAGAACCCGTATCCAGCAGCTTGAGCAGGCGGTCGAAGCCATCGTCAAGGCGTCAGGCCCCAGGCGGCTCTCTTCTTGGGATGCGTTCTGCGCGCTCAACCTGGCCGTGGCCTGCCCGCTCAGCTACTGGATCATGACGTCCCTGATGTCGGGGTTCGTGGCCAGCGCGTCCGACATCCTCAGCGGCATGTGGGCGGTGTCCGCCACGGTCTTCGTCTTCAGGACCGCGGGGGTGAGCAGCCTGACGGCGGGCATCGGCTACCTCGTGGCCACCGGCGTGAGCTTCCTGCTCTGCCTGGCCTACCTGGCCCTGTTCCCCTTCACGGCGCTGGGCCTGGGGGCCGTGATCGGCGCCGGGGTCGTCGTGCTGGCGGTCCTGAACCGGCGGGACGACATCATCATGGCGGGCGTCACGAGCACCATCCTGATGGTCGTCGCAAGGATGCGGCCCGAGCACGCCTGGGTGGAGCCGCTGCTGCGGATGGGCGACACCCTGGTCGGCCTCGTCGTCGGCCTTGGGTTCAAGTGGGCCGCCTTGGTCCTGTTCGTGAAGCTTGCGGGCGCCGAGGCGGCGTCTCCCGGCCGCCCGCTTCGATGAGCGGAGCGTCAGGCGCAGCCGTGCTGGCAACAGGCGTGACCGGCGGGCATATAGAGCAGATCGCGGGACGCTTGGGACAAGCGGCCTGCGTGAAGATGCTCGTCAAACAAAACGCTGTAGCCGGTGGCGCAGGGTAGGAGCGTGCAGATGCCGCCAGCGGCGACCAGCCCGCTCCGGCGCGGCCGGGGGGTTTTGACCGTCCTGTCGGACAAGGCCCGGCAGTTGCGGCCGTGGTGGCCGGACGAGGCGTTCTACGCCGTCCGGCTCGCCGTCACGTCGATCATCGCGGTCTATCTCAGCATGTGGCTGGAGCTGCAGAGGCCGGAATGGGCCGGCTGGACCGTGCTGTCCGTGACCCTGGCCACGCGCGCCAGCTCGCTGCAGAAGAGCCTCTGGCGGGCCGTGAGCAGCATCCTCGGCGGGGTCGCCTCCGTGGTGCTGGTCGCGAACTTCGCCCAGTCCACGCTGGCCTTCGACGTGGCCCTGGCGCTGTGGGTCGCGGCCACGGCCGCCGCGGCGACGGTGGAGCGCGGGCAACGCTCCTACGGCTTCGCGCTGCTCGGGTTCACCGTGCCCATCATCACCCTCGGCAACGTGGACCGCCCGGACCTGGTGTTCCTGACGGCCCTGGACCGCTGCTCCACCCTCCTGGTGGGGATCGCCTGCGCCCATGCCTCCGCGGTGCTCGTCGATCCGGGCGTGCGGACGGTCGGCGCCGGGCTTGCCGGCAAGCTGGAGGCGGCCGCCGCGTCCTGCCGGGAATGGCTGCACGGCCTGGAGGCGGGCACGTCCGGCGCCCCGCCGGCCGCCGCCGTGGTGGCGCTGGACGGCGCCATCGCGGACGCCTTCACCGAGCAGCCGTCCCTGCAGACCGGGGGCCGGGGGATCTCCGACGCCCCGGTCCGCCTGCTGGAGACGCTGCTGGCGGGCCTGCTCAGACGGCATGTCGGCCCAGAGGCGCGCGTGAGGGCGGGCGTGGAAAGCGGCGCCGCGCCGGAGC
>CAXTTB010000647.1:0-2430 GCA_964246905.1 uncultured Acetobacteraceae bacterium
ACCACACCGCGTCCTACACCGCCGCCGTGCTGGCGCCGATGTACGAGGGCCTGACCCGCTTCGACGAGAAATTGCAGGTCGTGCCGTGCCTGGCGACCGAGTGGAGCAGCGACCCGGCCGGCCTCGAATGGGCGTTCAAGCTGCGCCCGGGCGTCACCTTCCATGACGGCACCGCGCTGGACGCCGCCGCCGTCGCGGCGAGCTTCGCCCGGCACCTCGACGCGAAGCGCGGCCTGGCCAGCAGCGGGCGCATCCGCAGCGCGGTCGCCACGGTCGCCGCCCGCGACCCGATGACGGTGGCGTTCACGCTCAAGGCGCCGTACCCCGCCCTGCTGCGCCTCTTGGCGACCGGCAACGCCGCGGTGGTCAGCCCGAAGGCGGACGCCGCCGGCACGCTCGGGCGCCAGCCGGTCGGCACCGGCCCGTTCGCCTTTGCCGAGTGGGTCTCTGACGACCACGTGCTGCAGCGCCGGTACGACAGCTACTGGGGCGGCAAGGCCGCGGCCGGCGCGCTGAGATGGACCTGGACGGCGGAGGCCGCGGTGATGAACATGGCCGTCCGCACCGGCGACGCCGACGTGGTGAACCCCCTGCCGCCCGCCTTCGCCGGGCCGCTCAAGGCGCAGCGCGGCGTGGGCCTGCTGGAGGGCGACGGCTCCGCCGTGTTCTGGGTCGCGCTGAACACGCAGCTCAAGCCGCTGGACGACGCCCGGGTGCGGCAGGCGCTGAATTGGGCCACCGACCGGGCGGCGCTGGTCCGCACCCTGCTCTACGGCTACGGCACGCCCTCGGACTCGCCGCTGGCGCCGGCCGACCTGTTCCACAAGCCGTCCAGCCCGTACAGCTACGACCCCGCCCGCGCCAAGGCGCTGCTGGCGGAGGCCGGGCACCCCGGCGGCATCGCCGTCAGCCTCGCGGTGCAGGAGCCGGAGGCGGCGCTCGCGGAGGCGCTGCAGGGCATGTGGGCGGCGGCGGGCGTCCAGCTCGACGTGCAGCGCATGGAAAGCGGCGTGTGGACCGCCGCCGCCTTCGGCACCCCGGAGCAGAAGGCGACGGCCCGGCTGCACGCCGTGCTGGCGTCCTGGTCCACCGGCTTCATCGACCCCGACCTGCAGTTGCGCCCGCTCTACGCCACCGCGAGCTGGCCGCCGAAGGGTCCGAACCTGGGCTTCTACTCCAACGCGGGCCTCGATGGCTTGTTGGACCGCGCCGGCAGCACCCTCGACGCCGAGGAACGCCGGCGGATGTACGCGGAGGCGCAGGACATCATCGAGGCCGACGCGCCGCACGTGCTGCTCTACGTGTCGCGCGACCTGGCCGCGGTGCGGAGCGACGTGCAGGGCGTGTGGCTCGTGCCGGGCGGGCAGGTGATGGCGGCCGGCGCGCGCCGGGCCTGACCGGGGACGCTGACGGGGGACGCCGTTCCTTGGGGCGCACCCTGGCCCGGCGGCTGCTCGCGCTGCCGCTCGTGCTGCTCGGCGCGTCGTTCCTGGTGTTCGGCGCCATCCGCCTGCTGCCGGGCGACCCGGCGCGCATCATGGCCGGGCCGCAGGCGACGGGGGAGGACGTGCAGGGGATGCGCGCCCGCCTCGGCCTCGACCAGCCCTTCGTGTCACAGTACGCGCTGTTCCTGGGCCGCGCCATGCAGGGCGACCTCGGCGTGTCCATCCGCTCCCGCCGCCCGGTGCTGCGGGAGGTCGCTGACCGCTTCCCCTACACCCTGGCGCTAGCGTGCAGCAGCTACGCGCTGGCGATCATGGTCGGCACGCTGGCCGGCGTGGCGGCGGCGCTGCGGCAGGGCAGGGCGGCGGACCTCCTGGTGATGCTCGGCTCCACGATTGCCGGGTCGCTGGCCAACTTCTGGCTGGCGCTGATGGGTATGGACCTCTTGGCGGTGCGGCTGGGCTGGCTGCCGCTGCTCGGCGCCGGGAGCTGGGACCATTACGTGCTGCCGAGCCTGTCGCTCGGCCTGCTGCCCACCGCGCTGATCGCCCGCATGACGCGATCCAGCCTGCTCGACATCCTGCGCCAGGACTACGTGCGGACCGCCCGCGCCAAGGGGCTGCCGGCCTGGGTCGTCACCGGCAAGCACGCGCTCCGCAATGCGCTCGTGCCGATCATCACGGTGGTGGGCCTCAACTTCGGCGGCCTGCTCGGCGGCGCGGTGGTGACGGAGAGCGTGTTCAACTGGCCCGGCCTGGGCCGGATGCTCGTGGACGCCGTGCGGACCCGCGACTACCCGAGCATCCAGAGCCTGGTGCTGCTGGCCGTGCTGTGCGTCGTGCTGGTCAACCTTGCCGCCGACCTGCTGATCGCCGGCCTCGACCCCCGCATCCGGTCGGGCGCGCAATGAGGGGGCTGGTGGTGGGTGCCGGGCTCGTGGGCCTGGTGGCGGCGGCCGGCCTCCTGGCGCCGTGGCTGGCGCCGCAT
>CAXTTB010000648.1:0-2427 GCA_964246905.1 uncultured Acetobacteraceae bacterium
TGCCATCTCTGGGCGCCACGTCCGTTGCGGGTTCCGCCAGTCGATCCCTTCCAACGACAGGACACAGGAATACCCCTGTGTCCAAGGAAACCTGCCCCGTTGAGGAGCAGGTGGAGGTGGTTGACCCCACCCATCCGCTGTTTGGCCGGCGGTTCCGGCTGGTGGCCGTCACAAGGGCGTTGCGCTCCGGCGGGTTTGCCCGTGTAGAATACCGGCCTGGCATCACGATGCAGCTGCCGCTGTCGGTGACCAGCCTGGGGCCTGCGCTGCTGCGGCGGGGCAGGCCGACCAAGCTCACGCCCGAGGCGCTTGCGGCCCTGGTCCTGGTTGCCGGTGAACGTGAGGCAGCATGCTCGTCGAGCCCCGCGACGTCTGGCCCCGCTTGCCCAAGGCCGTCCGCCGGCAGGTCGCGTCGGACCTCGGCGCCGTGCTGCGGGAGGTGAGCCATGGCCTCGGACCTCGTCAAGCCGCACCACCTGGACCGACGCGCGGTGATCTACGTCCGGCAGTCCACGCAGCACCAGGTGCTGACCAACCAGGAGAGCACGCGCTTGCAGTACGCGCTGCGCCAGCGCGCCCGTGACCTGGGCTGGCGGGAGGCGGACGTGGAGGTCGTGGACGCCGACCTTGGGCTGAGCGGCGCCACGGCCGCCGACCGGCAGGGCTTCAAGGACCTGGTCGCGCGCGTCACGCTCGGCGAGGTCGGCCTGATCCTGTCCATCGAGGTCACGCGCCTGGCCCGCAACTGCTCGGACTGGTATCCGCTGCTCGACGTGTGCGGCCACCGGCGCTGCCTCATCGGCGACCGCGACGGCGTGTACGACCCTGCCCTGCCTGACGGGCGGCTGCTGCTCGGCCTCAAGGGCACGATCTCGGAAGTGGAGCTGCACACCATCCGCGGCCGCCTCACGGCAGGCCTGGTCAACAAGGCGCAGCGGGGTGAGTTGGCGCTGCAACTGCCCGCGGGGCTGGTGCGCGACCCTTCGGGCGTGGTCACCAAGGACCCGAACCTGGAGGTGCAGGAGCGGGTCGCCCTGGTGTTCGACAGCTTCCTGCGGCTGCGCTCGGCTGTGCGCGTCACTCGTGCCCTGCATGAGCGCGGTCTGAGGTTGCCGCGCAGCAAAGGCCATGGCGAGGTTCACTGGAGGGCGCCGAGGATCGCGGCGGTCACGCGCATCCTGAAGAACCCTGCCTATGCCGGCGCCTTCGTTTATGGCCGCACCTGCATGCGCGAGGTGACGCCCGGAGGCAGGCGCAAGCAAGCGCGTCGGCCTGATGAGGGATGGCGGTTCGTGGTGCGGGACCGCTACCCCGCCTACGTGGGATGGGACACGTTCGAGAAGATCCAAGCGATGCTGCGCGACAACCGGGCCGAGTACGTGCACCTGCAGACCCGCGGCGCTCCCCGGGACGGCGCAGCACTGCTGCACGGCATCACCTGGTGCGGCGAGTGCGGCCACAAGATGAGGGTGCGCTACAAGGGCGGCAGCCAATACGTGTGCAACCATCTGCAGGTGCAGCACGGGCAGGCCACGCAGGAATGCCAGGTCCTGCGGTCGGCGGCGATTGATGCCCAAGTCGCCCGCGCGTTCCTGGAGGCGGTAACGCCGGCAGAGATGGACGCCTGGAGCGAGGCGCGGTCGGTGGCCGTGGACGATGGCCTTGCCTTCAGCCCCTGGCACGGCCTGGCGGCGCACCGCCCGATCGGGTCCATCATGCGCGCGCGCAGGACGGCGTATCCGCGGTCCGCGCAGTTCCGGGGCGAGCGCAATGGCTGCCCGATGAGGGAGCCGCGCACGCCGGCCGACCTGCCGGGCTGAAGCCACAGCCGGACCGATCCGGCGCTCATCCCGCGAACCAGCTCGCTCCTGGAAGCCGGCGGGCGGCACGTCGCCGCGGCGCAAGGCATGCCCGCCGCCCCCCCGACGCCCGCGCGGCGGCCGCGGCGGGCGCCGCGGGCGCGGGGCGCCGCCGGCGGCACCAGCGCCAAGGCGCCTATGCCGACATCAACGGCGCCCGCATCTTCTACCAGGTGGCCGGCCAGGGCACGCCGCTGCTGCTGATCCACGGCTTTCCACTGTCGGGGCAGCTCTACCAGGGCCAGCTCGCCGGGCTCAGCAAGTACTTCACGGTGATCACGCCCGACCTGCGCGGCTTCGGCAAGAGCCTGGCGCCGGACGGCAACGGCTCGATCCAGACCTATGCGCAGGACATGCTGGCCCTGCTGGACCATCTTGGGATCCAGAGCGCGATCATCGGCGGCCATTCCATGGGCGGGCAAATCACGCTGGAGATGTACAAGGAACAGCCCACGCGCTTTGCCGGCATGCTGCTGATCGACACCGATCCGATGGCGGCCTCGTTCGTCGAGAAGGGGCAGTGGCAGGGCTATCGGGAGCAGGGTGCCAACGTCGGCGTGTCCTCCAT
>CAXTTB010000649.1:0-2425 GCA_964246905.1 uncultured Acetobacteraceae bacterium
GGCGCCGACGTCGCCGTGATCGACCGCCGCGGGGACCTCGCGGCCGCCGCCGCCGCGGCGGCCAGGGCGCACGGCGTCCAGGCGCACGCCTTCGCCGCGGATGTCAGCGTGGAACCGGAGGTCGATGCCGCGGTCTCGGCTGCTGAGGCGGCGCTCGGGCGCATCGACGTGCTCGTGAACAACGCGGGGATCATCAGCACGGCGCCGCTGGCGGAGATGCCGGTGCCGGTGTGGGACGAGATGATCGCCGTCAACCTCCGCAGCGTGTTCCTGTGCAGCCGGGCCGTGCTGCCGGGCATGGCGCGGCGGCGCTTCGGGCGCATCATCAACATCAGCTCGCAGCTCGGCCACAAGGGCGCGCCGGACATGGCGCACTACGCGGCGGCCAAAGCCGGCATTATCGGCTTCACCCGCTCCCTGGCGCGGGAGGTGGTGCGGGACGGGATCAACGTCAACGCGATCTGCCCGGGCGCCGTCGCGACCGAGCTTGGGGGAGACATCCCGTCCGGCCTGCGCGCGCGGCGCCTGGCCGAGATCCCGCTGGGCCGGTTCGGCGCGGTCGGCGAGGTCGCCCCCACCGCGGTGCTGCTCGCCTCCAGCGAGGGGGGCTACTTCGTCGGCGCCACGATGAACCTCAACGGCGGCGACGTCATGGTCTGACCGGCCCGCCCGTCTCCGGTCATGCCCAATGCGCCGCGGCCCTTCGGCGCAGGGTGGCGCGGAACTGCCCGGTGGAGCGTGGGAGCAGTTCGCCGGTGCCCCCAGTTCAGCAGCACCCCGCAGCGCCGCAGGGCATCCATGACATCGACCTCCCCGGCCCGGAACCAGGCGGCGACCTGCTCCGGGTCCTCGGCCAGCCAGCCCGGCCGCGCTGCTGCGTGCCGCCGGCATACGGGTCGTTGATCGCGAACACGTCGCCTGGATGCATGTCGCCGCCGAAGAACCGGATGACGTCCTTGCAGGTCCAGTGCAGCGTGCCGACGTGCACCGCGATGTCGCTGCGGCCCTGCGCGATAGAGTCGCCGTCGTGGTCGTTCAGCGCGTTGGAGAAGTCGCGGTTGTAGATCACGAAGGAGTAGCAGGTCCGGATCATCTGCTCGGCCATCTGGTCCACCGCGGTGATGAAGGAGTTCTTCAGCACCTCGAAGGTGACGGGATCGAGGGCGAAGCCGGTGTTCAAGCGGTGTGTGTCTGCCATGGCAGGCTCCTCACGTGTTTCAGGATGCGGCGGGTTCCCGCTTCCCGCTAGACGCGCATGATGATGTTGAGCCACTTGTCGATCTCGAACTCGACGCCGGGCGGCACGGCCGTGGTGGCGTCCAACTGCCCGATGACCGCGGGCCCCTCCATGCTGCACCCGGCGGCGAGGTCGGGACGCCAATAGACCGGCGTATCGACCGGCCCGCCCGCGTCGAAGTGCATGGAACGCCGGGCCTGCGGCACGGGCGCGGCCCCGCCCGGCTCATGCCCGATTGCTTCATGAACGGCGAACTGCGCCTTCGGCACGGTCCCGACCGCCTTCAGGTTCAGCCGGAACAGCGTGACCGGCGTGTCCTCGCGGCTGAAGTTGTACTCGCGCTGGTGCAGCGCGTGGAACGCCGCGACCATGGCCTCGATGGAGAGGGTCCGGCCGCCGACCGGCACCGACAGCGAGCGCCACTGCCCCTGGTACATCATATCGACGCTGCGCTGCATCACCATGTCGGCGGGCGCCACGCCCTCATGCGCCAGGCGTTCGGCGGCGCCGGCCTCCAGCGCCTCGAACCGGCCTTGCAGTTGCGCGGCGTCGGCGTCGGCCGCGGCGACCAGGCAGCTCTCGGCGAGGTCGTGCTGCAGGTCCACCAGCAGGCAGCCCACCGCGGAGGTGATGCCAGGATCGGGCGGCACGATCACGACCGGGATCGACAGCTCACGCGCCAGGGCCGCGCCGTGCAGCGCCCCGGCGCCGCCAAACGCCACCAAGGCGAAATCCCGTGGATCGTAGCCGCGGGTGTTCGTCGGCAATTCCGGGGTGATCTCCTTCGGCCATGTCGGCTTCATGTGCATCGGCGCCTATTCGCCCGCCTGGGCGACGGTTGACCCGGACTGGAAAGGCATCATCCTCACCGGCCTGCCGCAGGCGCTCCGCACCCTGGAGTGGGCGTGACGGTCGGCGGCAGCGTCACCTTGCGGCCGGGCAGCCAGGAGATCGGCCTGGGCCTCGTTCTCGCATTCATCATGATCTTCCGTCCGACCGGCCTCTACCCAGGGCCGTGAGAAGGCTGGGAAGTGTTTGGTCCCACACCGTCACGTCCCACACCGGGACGTCCCTCGGTAGGCCGGCGAGCGCGGGCGAACCTTTCGGTTCGACCCAGCGGAACATCACGTCGCACCAGCGGCCTCTTGCATCGACCCCTTTCCGTCATTGCGAGGAGCGCAGCGACGC
>CAXTTB010000650.1:0-2423 GCA_964246905.1 uncultured Acetobacteraceae bacterium
GCGTGTTCACCGCCCCAGCCCGCCGCCCCGGCGGCAGCACCCGGTCGCATAGCGCCAGCACCGCCTCCTTGTGCGGCACCGTCACGTTCGCGCCTGCGAAGCCCGCGGCGCGCAACCCGCGCACCGCCGCAGCCAGGTCCGCGGGCGCCACGGGCAGCGGCACGTAGGCCCCGTCGATCCCGTGCCGCGCCAGCCAATGGTTGTGCAGGCGCGGCGACCGGGAATGCGACACCGGCCACCCGATCACCCCTGCCAGCCGCGTCCGTCCCGTGAGATGCTGCATGGCCGGCACCAAACACAGGGTTGGCGGGCGGGGCAAGGGGGCGACGGCACCCCCAGTTGCACGGAAGCCGCCGCGGGTGGACACTTGGGCGCGAACCATGGAGCTGCCCGATGATCCACGTCCTCGCCATCCTCGCCGCCCACCCCGGCCAGCGAAGCGCCGTGCTGGACCTGTTCCGCGCCAACATGCCGGCGGTGCTGGCGGAGCCGGGCTGCATCGAGTACGGGCCGGCCCTCGATATGGAGGGCAGCCCGCCCGACGCCGCGGCGTTCGGGCCGGACACCTTCGTCGTGATCGAGAAATGGCAGGACGCGGCGGCGCTCGCGGCACACGCGGCGTCGCCGCACATGCAGGCCTATTGGGCGAGCGTGAAGGACATGCTCGCCAGCCGGGCGATCCACGTGCTGTCGCCGGCGTAGCCGCGGGCCGGGAACAGCCGTGGCGCTGCATCACTTCGAGTTGACCATGATGCAGCGCCGGCGCTGAACCGCACCAGCCGAGGTATGATACCTGCAGCCAGCCCAGGGCCGGCACGCCAATCCTTGGAGGCTTCCTTGCCCGCAGCGTCACGGTTCTGGCTCGCCGCCGCCATCCTCGTGGGCTTCGGTCCGCCCGCCCACGCCGGGGAGCCGCCCCGGCCCGTGTGCGGACGCAACGAGGTGCTGGACGTGGTGGCGGACGACATCGCCCAGCGCGGCCTCGACGCCGTGATCCTGCCGGGCAGCATCGGCCAGATCCCGGGCGCCCTACCCGACACCGTGCGCTGCGCAGTGCGGCTGCAAACGACGTTCTTCGACACCAACCGCTTCGGCACCGTGCCGCAGGTGCGGCTGCTGGTGCTGGACTACAGCGTGCGCGCCGGGCGCAACGGCCTGTTCGTGGACGTGGCCGGGGACCCGCATTAAGGTTTCGTGAACATGGCAACGGCCGCGTCGCGCACCTTCGCCTGGTATGTCTGATTCAGCAGCGGCGTGTGCGAATGGTAGTTGCCGACCGCGCGCATCAGGTCGCCCCGGGTCTCGTCCAGGTAGGTGCGGAGGATCAGCCCGGCGGCCGCGATGTTGAAGCAGGGGCGGCGCAGCAGCCGGTCCCGCACCTCCGCCGGGTCGAGCCGGGTGTAGCGCGACAAGGGCGCCAGCCAGAGCGTGTTGATCTGCATGACCCCGAGGTCGGAGGAGCCGTCGGTGTTGCGGTGAACGGTGCCGGGGCCGCCGCCCTCCACCGCCTGGATCGACGGCAGCACGCGCGGCGGCAGGCCGTAGAGCTGCGCCACCAGCGCCATGCAGGCCAGGAACGGGACCGCCATCAGCGGTCCGCGGCGCGCGCCGGCATGGCCCGACTCCCCGATTCGTTGCTATGGACTGCCGGCGTAGCAGAAAGCAGGTTTCGATGCAGCAGCCTTCCTCCCCACGCCACCGCCCTTCCCCCGGTCACAAGGACGCCGGCTTCACCCTGCTGGAGATCCTGGTGGTGATTGCCATTCTGGGCCTCCTGATCGGCCTCGTCGCCCCGGCGGCGCTGCGCCAGTTGGGCGGCGCGCGCACCTCGGTCGCCCGGCAGTCCATCGAGCGGATCTCCTCCATCCTCGACCTCTACAAGCTCGATGTCGGCACCTATCCCACGACGGAGCAGGGCCTGGCCGCGCTCAACGCCCGCCCGTCCGGCTCGGCGGGCTGGGGCGGCCCCTATTTGAAGGGCGACGCGCAGCCGCTCGACCCCTGGAACCGCCCCTACTTCTACCGCAGCCCAGCCAGCCGCCCCGGCCACGACTTCGACCTGTGCTCCCGCGGCCCCAACAACCAGGGGGGGGAGAGCGAGGCGGAGATGATCTGCAATCCCTGAGCGCGCTACTCCCCCAACACCTCCCAAGTCAGCACCTGGAACAACGGCTCCTTCGGCGCGATGCCCAGCCGGACCACCGCGCGGCGCCCGAAGCGTCCTCCGACGTCGCCGGCCACCCGCGCCGAGATGGAAACGGTGCGGAGCGGACGGGCGCGGGACGTGGTGGGGCGGGAGCCGCGGAGGTCCTGGATCGCCTGGCGCACCAGCGGCGGCGAGGCCGCAAGGTCCGGGTCGGTGTCCGTCAGCACGGAGACGTTCGGCGCCAGCCGCGCCAGCAGCTCGGGCGTCATGCCCAGCA
>CAXTTB010000651.1:0-2415 GCA_964246905.1 uncultured Acetobacteraceae bacterium
ACGTCATACAGCCGCAGGACCTCGCGCAGGCTGTCGGCCGCATGGGCGCCGCCGACCACCGACAGGTGCCCGAGCGAAAGCTGCGAGATGAGCCGCCAACTGCGGCGCTCGCGCAGCGGCGCGCGCCAGGCCGAGGTCGGCGCGGTCAGGCACACGATGTCGGCGACCGAACTCAGCCCCTCGGCCGGGGACAGCCGCAGCAGGCTGCCGCCGAACGGCAGCTTGCGCGGCAGGTCGCGGTTGGTGCAGAGCGCATCGACCGACAGCACCTTGTCCGCCGGGCTGGCGACGGACAGCGCCGGGTCGAACGGGGCAAGCAGGACATCGGTGCCGCCTACGGCGCCGGGGCTGTCGCGGCGCACGGTGTTGAACACGCCGGCGCCTGGCTCGCCCGTGCCTGCCTCATCAGGCGTGACGGCGGCGGGCTGGCGGTAGAACGGGCGCCACGGCCTGCTCGTGCCGTCGCCGGCGACCTCGCGGACCCGTTCGACGCTCCACACCTCCAGCGACCGCGGGCGGCGGTAGTCGGGCACGATGGGGTACTCGGTGCGCGTGCCGTCGAGGGTGATCGGCTCGCACTGCCGGGGGAACAGGTTGACGACCGGGGTGCAGCCGAGCGCCAGGCAGTCGCGCCCCAGCCGGCGCTCCAGCGCCGGGGCCGCCTGGTCGAAGTAGATGAACAGGTCGAGCCGGTCCGTGCCCTGCACCAGCGTGCGGGCGTCCAGCCCCTTGAAGTCGATGAACAGGAACTTCTCCGGCAGCGCGAAGTACTCGGTCAGCAGCCGGAAGCCGGAGAAGGCGCGCGCCGACCAGGGATACAGCGCCTCCTCCGGCGCGAAGCCGGCGGGCTGGACGCTCGCGGCCGGCAGGAGCGTCGGCCGGTCGTCGTTGGGGCCGTCGGCCAGCGCCACGCCGCAGGTGTGGCCGACGAGCAGCTCGTACAGCGCCAGCGTCTGCTCGGACGGGCCGCGCAGGAAGCAGCGCAGCTCGCCGGTGCCAAGCTCGGCGAAGGTCGCCTCCGGGTCGGTGAGCTTGAGCGTGACGCGCAGGCTGCTGCGCGCGCCCTGCGCCGCCGGGTTGACGGGTGCGGTGAGCGGCAGGCCGGTGAGGCGCACGGACTCGACCTCGATGGGCCACAGCGTGTTGGCGAAGGCGGTGCGGAAGCGGACGGCCTCGCCCCCCACCGGCTCCGTGTCGAGCATCGTGCCGGAGGGGACCATGAGGGGCACGCGCAGGTCCGGCTTGCAGGTGAACTGCACGATGGCGGCGGAGGGCACGGGCGCCAGGTAGTGCGGGTACAGCACGCCCAGCAGGGCGTCGCTGATCTCCGGGAACTCGTCGTCCAGCCGCTGCTGCGCCCGCGCCGACAGGAAGGCCACGCCCTCCAGCAGGCGTTCGACATGCGGGTCGTCCACCGTGTCCGCGCCGAGCCGCAGTCGCCCGGCGACCTTCGGGTGCGCCTCGGCGAAGCCCTTCGCCAGGCCCCGCAGCGCGTCGAGCTCGCGGTTGTAGAAGGGGAGCAGGCTGTCGCCCATCGCCTATGCCTCCCCCACCTATGCGTCGCCCACCGGGCGCAGCGTCACGTCCGCGGTCGTCGTGTCGATCAGCGTGTCGAAGCTGATCGCCTCCGGCAGCGGCTCCATCAGCAGCAGCGCGTCGATCCGGAGCGCGAGCGTCGCCCGGAGCGGGGAGGGGTCCTCGGCCACCTGCACGCAGACCTGCGCCAGCCGCGGCTCGAACCGCTGGACCGCCTCCTCGACCTCGGCCCGCAGCGTTTCGCGCTCGTTCCGGTCGTTGAAGGCGCCGGCGGTGAAGTCGGAGATGCCGTAGCCCAGCGGGGAGGTCCGCAGCTCCGGCCACGCGGCCGTACGCCACGGGCGGCGCGCGTTGAGCAGGCACTCGACATCCCGGTGCACGGCGGCGCGCAGCCGGGCGACCGTCTCGGACGCGCTCTGCACGCGGTCGCGCGCCTGGTCGGGATGGGCGTCCATCAGCCGGTCGAGCAGCGAGGCGCCCGCCCGCGTCTCCTGACCGTAGCCTGGGCCGTATCCTGGGCCGTAGCCTGAACCGTAGCCCGGCATCACGCGAACTCCAGGGACTGCAACTGCGTGACCGGGATGCCCTCGCTGCCGACCAGGAACACGCGCTGGCCGCGGCCGCGCACCGGCGCCATGTCCGACCACTCGGTGCCGCGGCCCAGGCGCAGGCCGTCGTCGGCGCCCGCGTCCGTCTCGTAGAGCACTGGCTCGTAAAGCACTGGCAGGTAAACGTCGCCGTCCGGCCCGTCCCGGACGCTCATGGAGCAGCGGCGCCAGAACAGGTCGCGCGGGCGCCTCGGCGCGTGGAAGTCCATGCCGAGCACCCGCTCCACCGGAATCCAGAAATACTTGCCGGTCGTGGTCAGCACCTCGACGC
>CAXTTB010000652.1:0-2408 GCA_964246905.1 uncultured Acetobacteraceae bacterium
CCAACTGCGCCCATGCCGGCGCCGCGGCCAAGCCCGCCGCGAGCGCCACCGCGGCGGACGCGAGCCGCACCCGCCTAACGGACCGACGTCGTCGCATTCCGGTTCTGCGAGTACGCCTGGTCGTCCGAGCCGACCGCCGTCGGACGCTCCTTGCCGTAGCTGATTGCCGCAACGCGCCCCGAGGACGTGCCGCGGGCCAGCAGGTAGTCGCGGGCGGCGTTGGCCCGGCGCTGGCCGAGCGCCAGGTTGTACTCCGTCGTGCCGCGCTCATCGCAGTTGCCGGCGATCTGCACGCTGGATTGCGGGTAGCGCGCCAGCCAGCCCGCCTGCCGGTCCAGCGTGGACCGCGCATCCCCGTCCAGCGAGGAGCTGTCGAGCGCGTAGAACACGCGGTCGCCGACGTTGGCGGCCAGGTCCTGCTGGCTGCCCGGCGTGACGCCCGCCGTGCCGGACGTGGCGCCGGACCCGGTGGCGGCGCCCGTGGTCGCCGTCTTGTCCGCGCAGGCCCCCAGCAAAGCAACGGCCGCGAGGACGCCGATCATTTTAAACTTCATGGTGCTCTCCTTAGCATGTCTGGCCGGGTTTATAGCGCAAAGTCGTGATCGTTTCAGTTTCTTGCGCGTTACGCTGCCGGCGGATGCGGGTCAAGCACGTCGGCGGACCGGGATGTCACGCCAGCAGCGGCGACCAGGCCGGGTCGGAGGCGTCGGTCGGGGTGTTCACCACGCGCTCGTTGAAGCCGGTGATGTCGATGGACACCAGGCGGGAGGAGTAGCCGCCGCCGCTGCGGTCGCGCGCCGGGTTCTCCCGGTAGAACATCAGCACGCGGCCGTTGGGCGCAAAGGTCGGCCCCTCGACGGAGAAGCTTTCCGACAGGATGCGCTCCCCCGACCCGTCCGGGCGCATGACGCCGATGGCAAAGGTGCCGCCGTTCAGCCGGGTGAAGGCGATCAGGTCGCCACGCGGCGACCACACCGGCGTCGCATAGCGCCCGCGCCCGAAGCTGATGCGCCGCACGCCGCCGCCGTTCGCGTCCATGACGTAGAGCTGCTGGTCGCCGCCGCGGTCCGAGTTGAACACGATCTGCGCGCCGTCCGAGCTGTAGCACGGGCTGGTGTCGATGGCGCCGCCGGCGGTCAGCCGCCGCTCCCGCCCGCCGCCCAGGCCGACCGCCACGATCTCCGACCCGCTGCCGCGGGCGACCGACATGATGATGGTGTTGCCGTCCGGGCTGAAGCGCGGCGCGAACGTCATGCCCTCGTACTCGCCGAGCACCCGCTGCGTGTTGGTGCCGAGGTCGAAGGTGTACACCCGCGGGCGGTTGTTCTGGAACGACATGAACACGATCTGGTCGCGCGTCGGGTGGAAGCGGGGCGTGAGCGCGAGCCAGTTGCCGTCGGTCAGGAAGTGGTCGCCTGCCCCGTCCTGGTCCATGATCGCGAGCCGCTTCACCCGGCGGTCGCGCGGCCCGCTGCCGGCGACGTAGGCGATCTTCGTGTCGAAGTAGCCCTTCTCGCCGAGCAGGCGCTCATAGATCACGTCGCTGATGATGTGGGCGATGCGGCGCCAGTTGGCGGAGGTGGTGGTGTAGGCGGTGCCCTGGATCTGCTGGCCCGGCAGCACGTCCCACAGCCGGAACTCGACCCGCACGTTGCTGTCCCCGCCCTCCACCCGGCCCGTCACCAGCGCCTGCGCGCCGAGCGCCTTCCAGCTTTGGAAGTTGGGCGTGTCGCCGTCGCCGGGCGGCCCCGCCGGGCTGATCGGGCGGAACAGGCCGGAGCGGCCGAGGTTGCTGGCGATCACGCCGGTGATGTCCGCGCCGAGCGGGGTGCCGGCGAAGCTCGGGATGGCGATGGGGATCGGCGCCGTGCGGGCGCGGTCCACGGTGATCTCCGGCTGCTGGTTGCCGCCGCCGACCCCTTGGGCCTTGGGGCTGCGGGCCAGCAGCGGTGCCGTGGCGACGGCGGCGCCGGCGAGCAGGCGGCGGCGGGCCAGGAGGAGGCGGGTCGGGTTCATGCGGGCAAACTCCCATGCGGGCGGCTGGTCAGGGCCGGAACGTGATTTCAAAGGTACGGTTCTGCCCTTTCAACGCGCCTGGCAGCGGAAGCTGCGCGCATTGCGGGTCGAGCGCCGCCCGCCGGGCACGCTCGGCAAAGGCGCGGGCGACGCCGCCGCTCGTGCGGGATGCGTCGTTGGCGGCGATGTCGGCCACGCGGATCGTGCCGGTGGCGTCCGTCGTCACCACCAGGCGCACCGACTGCTTGTCGTAGTCCAGCGCGCTCTTGTCGCCGATCCAGCATTCCCTGAGCCGCTCGCCGATGGCCCGCCGCACCTCGCCGGTGAGCAGCGCGTTGTCGATGCCGGCCGGGCTGCCGGCACCAATCTGATGACGCTCTGGCTCGGCCAGG
>CAXTTB010000653.1:0-2407 GCA_964246905.1 uncultured Acetobacteraceae bacterium
CAACATGCCTGCAACTGGAAAGGACGGCACCCCAGAATCGGCTTGCCCGGCTGCGAGCCGGTCCGCATGGGCCAGGTCGTCCGGCGTATTCACGTTGAAGAACGGGTCCACGCGCTCGACCGGCCACTCAACGGCGGCGGTGCCGTGGCGCCCGACATAGGCGCCCACCTTGTGCACGCCCTCCTCCGTCAATGCCTGGCGCAGGTCGTGGCGCAGCGCCACCGGCCAAAGTGCCGCCACCGGATGTGTCCGTCCACCCGACGCGGCGCAGGCCAGCACCGCCCCGCCACGGCCGGCATGAAGCCGGGCCACAAGGTCCTCCGGCAGGAACGGCGCGTCGCCGGGCACGGTCACGACCCATGGCACGCCAGCCATGAATTGCGCCGCCCAGTCCAGCCCGGCCAGCACGCCCGCCAGCGGCCCCGGCTGGCCCGGCACGCCGTCGCCCGCCACGGGCAGGCCGAAGCTCCCGAAGCGGGCCGGGTCCCCATTGGCGTTCAGGATCAGCCGCGTGACCTGCGGCAGCAGGCGCGCGGCCACCCGGGCCAGCACCGCCTCGCCCCCCACGGTATGCAGCGTCTTATCCCCGCCGCCCATGCGCCGCGCCAGGCCGCCGGCCAGGACCACGCCGAGCGTCGGCTCGGTCATCGGAGGGACTTGATGTCGGGATGGCGCGCCCGGAAAGACTCGAACTTCCAACCCCCAGATTCGTAGTCTGGTGCTCTATCCAATTGAGCTACGGGCGCCTCAGAGGCAGGCGATGTAGCCCAGGGGTCCGCAGGCCGCAAGGGGCTTCGTCGCCTTGGGCTGCCCGGTTCACCCAGGGCTGGCCTGCTTGGCGAGCGGCGGCACGAACAGCGGCGCGGTGTCCCAGGGGAACAGGATCCACGTCTCCTGCGGCACCTCGACGACCCAGGTGTCGGCCAGGCGCTGGCCGGCGGGCTTGGCGTACAGGCAGGCGAAGTGCGCCCGCGGCAGCAGGTCCCGCACCACCCCCGCGGTCACGCCGCTGTCCACCAGGTCATCGACGATCAGGAACCCGGCGCCGTCCCCGGCGGCGGTGGGCGGCTTCAGGACGTGCGGCTTGGCCCGCTCCTCCTCGTCGTAGGTCGCGACCGACACGCTCTCGACCAGCCGCAGCTCCAGTTCCCGCGCCACGATGGCCGCCGGGATCAGCCCGCCGCGCGACACGGCGACGATGCCGCGGAACGGGCCGTGCGGCATCAGCTTCGTCACCAGCATCCGCGCGTCGCGGTGCAGTTGGTCCCAGGTGACGGTCGCGTAGCTGCGGGCCATCAGAACAGCCGCCCGCCGGCCGGGACCGCCTGGTCCGGGCGCACCAGTACCACGGCGCCCGCCGCGTCCGGCATCCCGAGCGTCAGCACCTCGCTGCGGAACTTGCCGATCTGCCGGGGCGCGAAGTTGACCACGGCGCAGACCTGGCGCCCGACCAGCGCGTCCGGCGCGTAGTGCTCGGTGATCTGCGCCGAGGACTGCCGCACGCCCAGCTCCGCACCGAAGTCGATCCACAGCTTGATCGCGGGCTTGCGCGCTTCCGGGTAGGGCTGGGCGTCGATCACGGTGCCGACCCGGATGTCGATGCGGTGGAAATCGTCAAGAGTCGCGGGATCATCCATGGCCGCATCATCCGGGATCGGGTCGCGATTGCCAAGCCGGATGGCCCATGCCAGCTTTTGGCCCCCTTCCGACCTCCAGGACAACGCGATGATCCCTGCCGCCCCGCGCGACTTCCACCTGGCGGGACGCAGCCCCGTTTACGCCACGCACGGCATGGCGGCGACCTCCATGCCGTCGGCGACGCTGTGTGCGCTCGACGTGCTGCGCGCGGGCGGCAACGCCATGGACGCCGCCGTGGCCGCGGCCGCCGTGCTGGGGGTGATCGAGCCGCAATCGACCGGGATCGGCGGCGACTGCTTCTGCCTGTACGCGCCGGCCGGGGAGGGCCGGGTGGTGGCGCTCAACGGCTCCGGGCGCGCGCCCGCGGCGGCCAGCATCGGCTGGTTCGAGGGCCAAGGCATCACCGCGCTGGAGAACACCTCGGCCCACGCCGTCACCGTGCCCGGCGCCGTGTCCGCCTGGGAAACGCTCTTGGCGGCGCACGGCACCAAGGGGCTGGACGAGCTGCTGCAGCCGGCGATCCGCTTCGCGGAGGAGGGCTGGCCCGTGCACCACCGGGTCGCCGCCGACTGGCGCGGGGCAGAGGACAAGCTCCGCCGCACCGGCGCCGACGCCTTCCTGCCGGGCGGCGCGGCGCCGCGGGAGGGCGACCGTTTCGTGCAGCGCCCACTGGCCGAGACGCTGCGCGGCCTCGCCCGGCACGGCGCCCGCGCCGTCTACGAGGGCGCCGCCGCCGCCGACATGGTATCGGCGCTCCGCGCCCGCGGCG
>CAXTTB010000654.1:0-2406 GCA_964246905.1 uncultured Acetobacteraceae bacterium
CCCCGACCCGCATCAACCAGGAGACGACACGATGACATCGTTCTTGAGGCGCATGGCCTTCGCCCTCGCCCTTGCCACGGCAGCCGCACCGGCGGCCGTCGCCCAGCCGGCCCCTGCGGAGGAGTTCCCGCTGCCCGCCGGCTTCACCGGCGCGTATCGTGAGGTGGACGGGGTCCGCCTGCATTACGTCACGGGCGGCCAGGGGCCGGTCGTGCTGCTGGTGCACGGCTTCGGGCAGACCTGGTTCGAATGGCGCCAGCTCATGCCGCTGCTGGCCCGCACCCATACCGTGGTGGTGCCGGACCTGCCGGGCCTCGGCCTGTCCGGGCCGCCGCGCTCCTATGCCGGGCAGGACGTGTCGGACACGCTCTACAAGTTCGCCCAGGCGGTCAGCCCCGGGGCCAGGTTCGACCTGGTCGCCCATGACATCGGCATCTGGAACACCTACCCGATGGCGGTGGCCCATCAGGCCGACATCGGCCGGATCGTCTATATGGAAGCGCCGATCCCCGACCCGAGCATCTACAAGTACCCGGCCTTCACGCCGGAGGGCGAGTCGCTGGTGTGGCACTTCAGCTTCTTCGCCGCCGGGGACCGCCTGGCCGAGACGCTGATCACCGGCCGCGAGCGGTTCTTCTTCGAGCACTTCATCAGGGTCCACGCCACCAACCAGGACGTGTTCACGCCTGAGCTTCTGGACCTGTACGCCCGCTCCTACGCCAAGCCGGACAGCCTGCACGCGGCGTTCGAGTACTACCGGGCGCTGAACGAGACTGCGCGCCGCGACGCGCCCTTGGCGGCGACCAAGATCGCCGTGCCGGTCCTGGCCATCGGCGGCGGCGGCCATGGCGGCTTCGGCACGGCGGAGGCGGACCAGATCCGGGAGTACGCCACGGCGGTCGAGGGCTTGTCGCTGCCTGGCTGCGGCCATTGGCTGCCGGAGGAATGCGCGGGGCCGCTCAACAAGGCGGTGGTGGAGTATCTCGGCCGGAATTGAAATGCAGCGCCGGTTCCGCTACGGGCAGATATACCCCGTACCGCCCGGCGCCTTGAAGCAGCCGACCGACTCCGGGAACAGCGTCTTGGGCAAGTACAGGATCGCGCCCGGCGCGAAGATCGTGAAGGCGATGGTCGCGAAGAACACGAGGTAGATCGGCAGGGACGCGCGCAGCGCCGTCGAGAACCGCACGCCGACGAACTTGCTCGCCATCAGCAAAGCGAGGCCATAAGGCGGCGTGATCAGACCGAAGGCCAGCGTCACGATCAGCACGACGCCCATGTGGACGGGGTTGATGCCGGCGCTCTCCGTCAACTGGTTCACGACCGGCATGAAGATGATGATGGCCGGGATCGGCTCGATGAAGTCGCCGACCACCACGAACACGGCGACCAGCAGGAACATGATCGCCATCGGATCGGTGCCGGCCACGTCGCCGATCCAGCCGGCGACGACGATGGGGCCGCGCAGGTACGCCACCAGCCAGCCGAAGGCGGAGGCCGCCGCGATGGTGATGAGCGGCAGGCTGAACACCAGCCCGGCCTCCACGAAGTTGCGCGGCAGGCGGCGGAAATGCCCGGGCTTGAGCAGCGGCAGCACCACCAGCAGGATGTAGGCGATGGCGACCACCCCGGCCTCCGTCGGCGTGAACCAGCCGGTCATGATGCCGCCGAGCAAAATCAGCGGGATCAGCATCGGCAGCGCCGCCCCCTGCCCCGCCTGGCCAAGCTGCAACAGGCTGGCGCGCGGGCGCCGGAAGCCGGCCGGCCCGAAGAAGTAGCAGTACACCATCAGCCCGGCGCCGATCAGCAGCCCCGGCACGATGCCGCCCAGGAACAGCCCGGCGATGGAGACGTTGCCGATGGCCCCATACACCACCGCCATGATCGACGGCGGCACCAGGGCGGCAATCGTGCTGGCCGCGGCGATCAGCCCCGCCACGAACTCCGGCCGGTAGCCCTCCGCCGCCATCGGCTGCGCCATGGTGCGGGACAGCACGGCCACGTCGGCGGAGCTTGACCCCGACATGCCGGAGAAGAACATGCTGAACACCGTCGTGACCTGCGCCAGGCCCCCGCGCACGTGGCCCACCAGCGCCTGCGACAGGTTGGCGATGCGGATGACGATGTTGGCCGAGGTCATCAGCTCCCCCACCAGCAGGAAGAACGGAATGGCCATTAGGCTCTCGCTGTCGATGCCGTTGAAGAGCTGGCCCATCATGGATTCCAGGCTGATGGGCGTCATCGCCGTGCCGACCAGGACGCCGGCGATCAGGCTGAACGCGACCGGCACGCCGAGGTAGCCGAGCGACAGGAACAGCGCGGTCATCAGCCCGAGCGTGAGGGCGTTGCTCCCGGCCATCTAAGCAGCCTTTCGCAGCTTGGGCCATGGATGACTGGGCCAACTCG
>CAXTTB010000655.1:0-2406 GCA_964246905.1 uncultured Acetobacteraceae bacterium
ACTCCTACCTGGAGGAACGGCAGCGGGAGCAGATCGCCGAATGGGCCGACCGGTTGCGGGACGAGCTGGAGGGGATGATCCGGCTGGGCATGACGGACGGCAGCGTCGTCGAGTGCGAGCCGAGCGTGGTCGTGCAGCTGATGCTAGGCACGCTCATATGGCTGGCGAAATGGGCGCCGGGGATGAAGTCCCTGACGATCTCGCGCCTCAATGCCGCCATCGAGGCTTTCGCCTTCCACGGCCTGGAAAGCCGCACGCCGGGCGCGGACCCCGGCGGCGACTACGCCTGGGCAGTGTTCGCCCGCGCCGAGCAGGTGCGCTCCGGCGCGCGGGCCACGCTGGAGGGCAAGGCGCAGCAGCTCGTGGGCGGCCCCTCCATGGCGCCGCTGGTGCCGGGCCAGGGGCCGAGCGAGGGCGTGTTCCTGTCCGGCCGCGCCGACGTCATGCTGGGCTACTGCAGCGGCGCGGATACGCTGCGCCGCGCCGTGCCGGACCTTGCCGCCGTGCCGTTGCCGGCCGCGCTGGAGGTCGGCCCGGAGTACGGCATGACCGTGCTGTCCGCCAACCCGGCGGCTGCGCGCTTCGCGCTGTTCGTCATGTCCGGGCCGGGCCAGGCGATCCTGGCGCGCCATGGGCTGATCCCGGTCGCGTTGCCGGCAGGCCAGGCGCGGACGCAGCCATGACCTTGCCGCACTTCGACACGCCGCGGCGCATCAGGGCCGCGGCGATCACCCCATCACACCGACGGATGACCCCATGACCCGACACGCGACGCTGAAACTGGCTTTCTTCGGCACGGCCGCCCTTGCGCTTGGGGCCGGGCCGGCTGCTGCGCAAACGGACTGCGCCTCCAACCCGAACGCCCTCATCATCTACCACGCCGGCAGCCTGTCGGCGGAGTTCAGCGCGGTCGAGAAGCTGTTCACCCAGCAGACGGGCACCTGCGTCACGGACGTGGCGGCCGGCACCCTCGACGCCGCGCGGCGGGTCAGCGCCGGCCAGGAGCCGGCCGACATCTTCGCCGCCGCCGATTACCTGGACATCAGCCTGCTGCTGCAGCCGGCAGGACTGGCGAACTTCAACATCGCGTTCGCCGAGAACAGCCTGGTGCTCGCCTACGCCACGGACAGCCGCGGCGCGGGCAGCATCGCCGGGCTGGACGCGCCGTTCAGCCCGCCGAACTCGGTGCCCACGGCCGCCGCCGACTGGTATGCGCAAATCACGCAGCCCGGCGTGCTGATCGGGGACACCAACCCGTTCCTCGACCCGACCGGCTACCGGGTGGACATGATCTTCCAGCTCGCGGCGCTGCGCTATGCCCAGCCCGCCTTGTACAACACGCTCCTGGAGCACTACACGCTGACCCGCCCGACCGACGTGATCGGCACCAGCTACGATTACCAGCTCCTTTACGAGAGCAGCGCATATACCGCCTACCAGGCCAACCCCTCCACCTTCCGCTACGTGCGGCTGCCGCCTGCCGTGAACCTCGGGGATGCCCGGCGGAACAGGCAGTACAGCCAGGTGTTCACCGTGGTCCCTGGCCTCGGGTTGCCCAACACCGTGTCCAAGGTGGCCATCCCCGCCACCCATGCGGTCTGGGGCCTCACGATCCTGCAGAACGCGGCGCACTACACGGCCGCGGTGCAGTTCCTGCAACTGCTGTTCAGCCCGCAGGGCGTCGCGCTGCAGGCGGCGCTCGGCCCGACCCCGATCAGCCCGCCGATTGCGGCCAGCGCCGCCGATTACAGCCGGCTGCCCAGTGAGCTGCAGGCGCTTGTGAGCAGGCAGTAGCCCTGGGTCGGTCCGCTCTCCCTGTGGCGCCAAGGCGTTTGGCGCCGTGGGCGGAGCGGATCAGTTCCCTGCATCCGGCCGCCGGTGGCGGGGCCGGTGCGATTTGTCTCTTGTCAGGCCGTCTTGATCCAGACTGCCTTGACGTTGAGGTATTCCTCGACGTGCTGCTTGCCGCTTTCGCGCCCGTAGCCGCTCATCTTGTAGCCGCCGAACGGCACCGCCGGGTCCATGGCCTGGTAGCAGTTGACCCAGACCGAGCCGGCCCGCAGGCTGCGCGCGAGCTGGTGCGCGCGGCCGACATCCCGGGTCCACACGCCGCTGCCAAGGCCGAAGCTGGTCCGGTTGGCGCGTTCGATGACCTCATCGACGTCGGTGAACGGGATGGCCGAGATCACGGGGCCGAAGATCTCCTCCTGCGCGATCCGCATCTCGTCGCGCACATCGGCGAACACGGTCGGCGGCACGAAGTAGCCCTGCGCCAAATCGCCGTCGGTCAGCCGCTCGCCGCCCGACAACGGCCGCGCGCCCTCCTGCCGGCCGATGGCGAGATACCCGGTCACGCGGTCAAGCTGCTCGGGCGACACGAGCGGGCCAACCTGGGTTTCGGGGTCG
>CAXTTB010000656.1:0-2038 GCA_964246905.1 uncultured Acetobacteraceae bacterium
CGGCTGGGGTAGGCCCCCCCCGCGCCAGCGAGGCATCGCCCGGCGTAGCATCCCCGGCCTGGTATCCTTCCGCGTGGCCCGGCCCGCCGGCGCTACTGGCCGTTGCCCATCGCATCGCGGCCCGCGGCCTGGACCGCGCCCTCGGCGCCGTCGAGGTTGGCTGGCGCGGCGATGCACGCCGCCGGGGCCAGCGTCGTGGAGTTGCCGAAGCTGGCGCGCTCGTTGAACGTCTGCATCGGTCCGCTCAGCGTCGCCGGGTTGAGGTTGACGGTGATGTCGGTGCCGCTGCAGGCGAGCTTGTCGGCGGTCATCAGGCGGGCGCCGAGCACCGCGCTGGTGGCGTTCACGGTCACGGCGCCCATGACCGGCCAGTGCCTCAGCCCGGCGCACTCGGCCAACTGGCCGAACACGACGCCCACGACCGGACGCACGCCGGCGGTGGTGAAGGTCGTCGATTGCCCCACGAACTGGAGGTGGATGCCGCCGCCGAAGCTGGTGAAACAGGTCGAGGCGAACGATGACGTGCTGGCAAGGCTTGCCAGCAGGCCCAGGCCGGCCGCCGTCATGCGCCGGGTGTGCTTGATGTCCATGGAATGCTTCCTTCGGTTGGTGTGGCGCGGGGCGCGGGCGGGGGGGCGGCCCGCGGAATCGGCCGTGCTCAGGGGCCGGCGGCAAGGGCCTTCACGGCGGCGGTGGGCCGGGGCTGGCCGCCGACGCCCCATTCGCCGCTCCGCACCTCCTGGATCGTCACCCAGGTGACGCCGCGCATGGCCTCGCCTTCGACCTCGACCATCGCGTTGGTCAGCTTGTGGATGATCTGCTGCTTCTGTTCGGGGGTGAACACGTCCTCGATGAGGCTGACCTGGATCAACGGCATCGTTCGCTCCTGTGGCTCGGGTGGGTCCCCGTTTCCTTTGGGGACGCGGGCAAGCTACCCGAGCCGACGGACGCCGCATGATCCCGGCATGAGAAACGGATGAGAAATGGAGGCGCCGACCCGGACCCGTGGGGCGGTCAGAAGCCGTCGGGCCGGCCCGGGTCCGCCGTGCGGCAGCGGCGTAGGGCGGATAAGCGCAGGGTGGGTTGGTCCGGGGGGGGGGGGGGGGGGGGGCGGGGGTGGGGGTGGGGTTTTGGTGTTATCGGCCCAGCGTCATCCGCCACGGGGGGCCTGGCCGTTGGCGGGAGACGCTGACGCTTTCCCGCCCTACAAGGGCGAAATGCCTCAACAGGTCAAAACTTTCAGTGCTTGGTATCAGAAGCCGTCGGGCCGGCCCGGGTCCGCCGTGCGGTAAAGATAGCCGAAGCCGCGCACCGTCTCGACCATCCCGGACAAGCCGCCCAGCTTGCGCCGGAGCGAGGCCACCACCGCGTCCACCACGTTGCTCCCGGGATCGAAACGGAGGCCCCAGACGTCCTGGATCAGGCTGTCCCGCGCCACCGGGTCGCCCTCGCGCGCCGCCAGGTAGGCCATCACGTCGAACTCGCGCCGGGTGAGCGGGACCAGGGCGCCGTCCACGTGCAGCGCCCGCTTGGTGCGGTCCAGCAGCCCGGCGCCGGTCTCGATCCCCAGCTCGTCCGCCGCCAACTGCAGGAGCCAGCCGTCCACCGATCCCGGCCCCATGTCGAGGGCCGCGGCGTGCATCGCGCGGTTCCCCATCGGCACGGCCTCCGGCAGCGGCGTGAACCCCAGCGTGCGGAGCGCGGCGGCGTAGGGTTCCAGGTCGTGCATCGCCGTGTAAACCCGGCGCAGCCTCGGCCGCCGCTCCAGGTAGTGGCGCTTCACGTCCAGGAAGCACGCCGCCTGCACGGCGGAGGGCCGCTCGCCGTCCAGCCGCCCGAGCCAGCGGCGCACGAACAGCGCCGTCTGCCGCGCCGGGATCGGGCGCTGCCGGAGATCCCCGACGAAGCGCGCCGTCACCGGGTCGTGCCGCAGCATGTCCTGGGCCGCGCCCGCGGCGGCCGCGTCCAGCAGGCAGTAGAACCCCGCGACGGACTGGTCCGGCGCGCGCACGACGAAGAAAGCGTCCCGGCCGGCACG
>CAXTTB010000656.1:2048-2394 GCA_964246905.1 uncultured Acetobacteraceae bacterium
CCGGCACGCCACCAGCCCTCCATGCAGGACGCGGCGGCATGGCCGTCGTGGTGGTCCGCGATGTCCAGGATCGGCCGGAGGTCGTCCGGCCGGGCCGGCTCGACGGCGAAGCGCGCCGCGTCGCGCGGGAAGAAGGCCTCCCGCACCACCGGGTTGCGGATCAGGTGGATGAGGTCCGCCGTGCAGCGCCACAGCTCCCCCGGCGGCGCCTGGCGCGCTTCCTGGCTGAGGTGGCGCCATGCGGACTGCCCGCAGCGCCGGTGCAGCCCCGGGTCCGCCGCCAGCAGGTCGGCGGCGAGCGCCTCCCGGACCCCCTCGTGCACCGCCAGGCCGTCCCGCGCCGCGG
>CAXTTB010000657.1:0-2391 GCA_964246905.1 uncultured Acetobacteraceae bacterium
GATGCGGACGCGCAGCGGGCAACCCTGCTGTCGCCCGAGGCGGCCGCGCTGATGGCCAGCGCCGACGACCGCCCGCTCGCCGCCACGCTCGACCCGATCCCCGTGCAGGCCGAACGGGTCGCGGCGGGCTTCGCTGCTTGGTACGAGGTGTTCCCGCGCTCCATGAGCGACGATCCCAACCGGCACGGCACCTTCGCCGACGTGGAGCGCCATCTGCCGCGTATCCGCGGCATGGGGTTCGACGTGCTGTACTTCCCGCCGATCCACCCCATCGGCCGGACCAACCGCAAGGGCCGCAACAACTCGCTGACCCCGGGTCCGGACGACCCGGGCAGCCCCTACGCCATCGGCTCGTCCGAGGGCGGCCACGACGCGCTGCACCCCGAACTCGGCACGGTTGAGGACTTCCAGCACTTGCGCGCCGCCTGCGCGGAGCATGGGCTGGAGCTTGCCATCGACTTCGCCATCCAGTGCTCGCCGGACCACCCGTGGCTGAAGCAGCACCGCGAATGGTTCAACTGGCGCCCGGACGGCTCGATCCGCTACGCGGAGAACCCGCCGAAGAAGTATGAGGACATCGTCAACGTCGATTTCTACGCGCCGGGCGCGGTCCCCGGCCTGTGGAACGAGCTGCGCGACGCCGTGCTGTACTGGGCCGGCCAGGGCGTCCGCCTGTTCCGCGTGGACAACCCGCACACCAAGCCGCTGCCGTTCTGGGAGTGGATGATCGCCGAGGTGCAGGCCCGCTACCCCGACTCGATCTTCCTGGCCGAAGCGTTCACCCGGCCCAAGGTGATGTACCGCCTCGCCAAGGTCGGCTTCTCGCAGTCCTACACCTACTTCACCTGGCGCGACACCAAGGCCGAGTTCCAGGAGTACCTGACCGAGCTGACGCAAGGGCCGCCGCGGGAGTTCTTCCGGCCCAACTTCTTCGTCAACACGCCGGACATCAACCCGGTGTTCCTACAGACCTCCGGCCGCCCCGGCTTCCTGATCCGCGCCGCCCTGGCCGCCACGCTGTCCGGCCTATGGGGCGTCTATAACGGGTTCGAGCTGTGCGAAGGGACTCCGGTCCCGGGCAAGGAGGAGTACCTGGACAGCGAGAAATACCAGATCCGCGCCTGGGATTGGGACCGCCCCGGCAACATCGCGGCGGAGATCACCCAGCTCAACGCCATACGCCGGCTCAACCCGGCGCTGCACTCGCACCTGGGCGTCACCTTCCTGCCGTCCAGCGCGGACCAGGTGCTGTTCTTCGAGAAGGCGACGAAGGACCGCTCCAACGTCCTGCTCATCGCCGTCAGCATGGACCCACGGTTCCCGCAATATGCCGAGCTTGGCATCCCCGCTGCCTGCGACGTGACCGATCTGCTCGGAGGGCGGCAGTTCCGCTGGACGGACCGTACGCAACGCATCACGTTGACGCCGGACCGCCCCTACGCCATCTGGCGGATTCGTAACGCAGCCGAGTGAGGATGACCATTAGCACTTCCCTGTTGCCGGACGCCCCGCTCGCCGCAGCCCCGCTCGCCCCGGCCCACCCCGCCGAACCCTTGCCCCCTATCGAGGAGCCGCTCTGGTACAAGGACGCGATCATCTACCAGCTCCATCTCAAGTCGTTCTTTGATGCGAACAACGACGGGGTGGGCGACTTCCGCGGCCTGCTGGAGAAGCTCGACTACGTGGCCGAGCTGGGCGTCACCGCGATCTGGATGCTGCCGTTCTACCCGTCGCCCCGCCGCGACGACGGCTACGACATCGCCGACTACCAGGGCGTGCACGCGGACTACGGCAACCTGGAGGACGTGCGGCGGTTCATCGAGGCCGCGCATGCCCGCGGGCTGCGGGTCATCACCGAGCTGGTGATCAACCACACCTCCGACCAGCACCCCTGGTTCCAGGCGGCGCGGCTGGCCCCGCCGGGCAGCCCGGAGCGCGAACGCTACGTGTGGTCCGATACCGACGAGAAGTATGCCGGCACCCGGATCATCTTCATCGACAGCGAGACCAGCAACTGGACCTGGGACCCGGTGGCCGGCGCGTACTACTGGCACCGCTTCTACTCGCACCAGCCCGACCTGAACTTCGACAACCCGGCCGTGCTGGAGGACGTGTTCTCCATCATGCGCTTCTGGCTCGACCTCGGCATCGACGGGCTGCGCCTCGACGCCGTGCCCTATCTGGTCGAGCGCGAGGGCACCAACAACGAGAACCTGGCTGAAACCCACGCGGTCTTGAAGCTGATCCGCGCCGAGCTGGACCGCTACGCGCCGGGCCGCATGTTGCTGGCGGAGGCGAACCAGTGGCCGGAGGACGCCCAGCAGTACTTCGGCGAGGGCGACGAGTGCCACATGTCGTTCCACTTCCCGCTGATGCCGCGCATGTACATGG
>CAXTTB010000658.1:0-2382 GCA_964246905.1 uncultured Acetobacteraceae bacterium
CCGTCCAGCCGGAAGCGGGTGCCGCGGCCGAGCTAGGTGACCGAGCGCTGTCTCCTCAGCCACATTCGTAAGGCAGCGACTCAAGCGAACTTCATGAATCGACCATACAAGCCAGGATGGGCGACGACGTGCTGCTCGTTGAGGAGTACGGGGCCACGGCTGCCGGCTCATCCCGCACGCACTTGGGAAGCGGCAGAACCCGCTTGCGCTGGCCCCTGTTCCGGCGTCAGAGTTACATGCTGTAGCATAAGCGGGTCGATGCGCCATGGATGAAGCAATGCCCGACCTTGGTGAGCTGGAGTTGGAGGTCATGCAGCTCGTGTGGGGGGCGGGCGAGATCACGGCCGATCAGGTACGGGAACGCTTGAGCCGCAGGCCGAAGGAATCGACCGTGCGGACCGTTCTCCGACGGCTGGAGGGCAAAGGCTATGTCACCCATACCGTCGATGGCCGGACGTATGTCTTCCGCGCCGCCGAAGCGCGCCAGGACGTCGCCGCCAGGGCCGTGAAGCGGGTCGTCGCCTGGTTCTGCAACGGCTCGGTGGAGGAGGTGCTCGTCGGCATGGCGGATGCGCGCATGCTGGACCCGCAGACCCTGAAGCTGCTTGCCGAGCGGATCGAGGCCGCGAAGGGCCGCCGGTGATGCTCGGCATCCTGGGACTGGCGGCGCTCCGCACCCTGCTTCTCGCCGGCATCGTCCAACTCGGCCTTCGGCTGCTTCGCATCGGGCGGCCGCAATTGCGCCTGACCGCGTGGACGGTCGTGCTTGCAGCCTCGCTCGCCATGCCGGCTCTGCAATGGGCCAGCCCACTCCGGCTGCCCGTGCTGCAGAACCTTCCCCGCGCAGCCTCCATCGAAATCTCCGATACCCACCGGCGTGCCTCCGTGGCTCCAGCGCCCGCGCCGGCACCCGCCGAGGACGCGCCGACGCCGATACTGGCCACGGTCGTGCCATGGCTGGAAGCATTATACCTTCTGGTCGGCGGCACCTTGCTGCTGCGGCTGGCCGTCGGGATCGCCCTATCATTGCGGTTGTTGGGCAGGGCGGCGCCAGTTCGCCTGGACTGGGCGGCGGAGACGCCTATCCGGATCAGCCGTGATGTGGTGGCGCCCGTGACGGTCGCGAATGTCATCCTGCTGCCACCGGACGCCGTGACTTGGCCCGCGGCCATGCGCGACGCCGTCTTGGCCCATGAGCGCGCGCACGTCGCACGCCGGGATTTTGCGATGCTTCTGGCCGCGCAGGCCAACCGGGCGGTGTTCTGGTTCAGCCCTTTGTCATGGTGGCTGCACCGCCGGTTGGCGGCGCTTGCCGAGCTGGCCAGCGACGACCAGGCCATGGAAGCCACCGGCGACCGCCCCAGCTACGCCGAGGCTTTGCTCGAGATGGGCCGCCGTTCGGGTCCGCCGCTGCGCGGACTGGCGATGGCGCGCCCGCCGACGCTGATAAGCCGGATCGAGCGGGTCCTCTCGGATCGCGTGCAAACCAGCCCTGTGCGTCCGGTCCAGCAGGTGATCCTCGCGGCGGGTGCGGCCAGCCTTTCGATCTTGGCTGCGAGCGTGCGTCCCGATCCAGCTCCATTGCCCAAATGGGTGCCGCCGGCAGAGCAGCAACAGTCGCCGATGTCTGCGGGCCTCGATCCTTCGCCTGCGGCGCCCGCGGGGGAAGATCTGCCCGAGACGACGCCTATGCGGCCCGCCCCGGCCGAGGCCGCTCCCCAGGCACCGCTGCAGCCGTCGCCGGGTGTCCAGGCAGCGGCACAGCCCATTGGTCGCTCGACGGCCAGGAACACGCTTTCTCTGGCGCCGCCGCGCACCATGCCGCAGCGGGTCAGGACCGAACGTGACCAGGGCGTTCATGACGTCTCCCTCAAAGCCGGGGCGGTCATCGCTGCGGGGCCTGCGCTGCGCAGCAACGAAAGGCGCGGCATCACGAACGGCGCTGGCGGCGCAGCCGGCCCGGATGGTCAGCCGCCCCCTTCCCGGCAGACGGGCCAGCCGTCCGCGGGCGAACCGCCTCTGCCCAAGCGCATCGACGAGCCGTCCTGCACCGGTGTTTACCTTCCAAAGCCGGGAGGCCCCCGCGCGAGCGGTTCGGTCGATTTCGTTCAAGCGAAGTACTTCCGGGATAGGGATGGCACGCCATGGCTGAAACTCTTCCTGGGCGTGCGAACCCGAGCGAAGCTGACCGGCTTCGAGGTCGAGCGCACCTCGTTCCGCACGACGGTCCTGACGGCCTTGCCCAAAGGCGCGGACCACGTGACCGGCACGGCCCAGGGCACCTACGGGTCCATCGATTTCGAGTGCGCAAGGCCGAACGCTCCTCTCTAGCCGCTTCAATTCACGGCTCTGAGGCTGGCCACGTTTGAGGCACGCGGTTTT
>CAXTTB010000659.1:0-2381 GCA_964246905.1 uncultured Acetobacteraceae bacterium
ACCCGGGCCCGGGGGCCCCGCCGGACACCGGGGGGGCGGCGGCGCGCACCCACCCGCCCCAGGCCGGCTGCCCGACGCCCACGGGATCGGCGAAGAACACGGCGTCGGGCAGGATCGCCACCGCGTCCTCCCCGTGCTCGGTGGTGAGCGCCACGCGCACCGACGCGCCCTGGTACTCCACCAGCGACACCGTACCCCGCACGCCCGGGCACGCAGCGTCCGGCGCGGCCGCCAGCCGGCAGCGGTCGGCGCGCACCGCCACCTGCCCGCCAGGGCCGTCCAGCACGTTGTGGCCGCCGATGAAGCGGGCGACGAAGGCGGCGGCCGGGCGGTCGAACACCTCCCGCGGCGCCGCCGCCTGCTGGATGCGCCCGCCGTCCATCACCACCACCAAGTCGGCCAGCGCCATCGCTTCCTCCTGGCTGTGGGTGACGTGGACGAAGGTGAGGCCGAGGTCGCGCTGCAGCCGCTTCAGCTCCGCCCGCATCCGCCCGCGCAGGAACGGGTCGAGCGCCGACAGCGGCTCGTCCAGCAGCAGCACCCGCGGCTCGGTCAGCAGCGCGCGGGCCAGCGCCACCCGCTGCTGCTGGCCGCCCGAGAGCTGGGCGGGCATCCGGTCGGCGTATGCCTGCATTTGCACCATCTCCAGCCCGCGCCGCGCCCGCGCGTGCCGCTCGGCCCGGCCGACGCCGCGCATCTTGAGGCCGAACGCCACGTTGTCCAGGCAACTGAGATGCGGGAACAGCGCGTAGCTCTGGAACATCATGGCCGTGCCGCGCCCGGCCGGCGGGGTGTTGGTGACGTTGCGGCCCTCCACCAGCACGTCGCCTTCCGACACCGCCTCGTGCCCGGCGATCATGCGCAGCGTCGTCGTCTTGCCGCAGCCGCTCGGCCCCAGGAGGCAGCAGTACACGCCGCGGGGGATGTGCAATGTCACGTCATCGACGGCGGTGGCGCCGCCATACCGCTTGCTCACCGCGACCAGCTCGACGCCCTGCACCAACCCGCTTGCTCCCAAGATGCCTCGGGCGTTGCAAGCTACGTACCAACGGCCCGTCAGGCCAGGTTTATTTCGGCCCGTGCCGGGCCGGGGTCATTTCGTCCCGTACAGCCGGTCGCCCGCGTCGCCGAGGCCGGGGCGGATGTAGCCGTGCTCGTCGAGGCCGCGGTCGATGGCGGCGGTGAACACCGGCACGTCGGGATGCTCGTCCTGCAGCACGGCCAGCCCCTCGGGTGCGGCCAGCAGGCAGACATAGCGCAGTTGCGCGGCGCCGGCCTGGCGCAGCCGGGTCAGCGCGGCGGCGGCGGAGTGCCCGGTCGCCAGCATGGGATCGACGACCACCACCAGGCGCTCCGGGATGTCGTCCGGCAGCTTGAGGTAGTACTCGACGGGCACCAGCGTCGCCGGGTCGCGGTACAGCCCGATGTGGCCCACGCGGGCCGAGGGCACGAGGTCCAGCATCCCGTCCAGGATGCCGTTGCCCGCGCGCAGGATCGGCACGAAGCAAAGCTTCTTGCCGGACAGCAGCGGCGCCTCCATGGCCTCCATCGGCGTCTCGATGGTCACGGTGTCGAGCGGCAGGTCGCGCGTCACCTCGTAGGCCATCAGCAGGCTGATTTCCCGGGCAACCTGCCGGAACTCGGCGGTGGGCGTCGTTCTCTGCCGCAGCAGCGTCAGCTTGTGCTGCACGAGCGGGTGGCCGACCACCGTGACCGCGGGGAAGCGCGTGTCGCTGTATGCCTGCATCAGAACACCGTCCCATCGCTGAGGATACGCAAGGGCGGCCCGCCATCGGCCCGCTGCTCCGCCGCTATTTGGCGCCCTGCCGCCCAGGTCCCGCCTTCCAACAGGCGCGACAGCGGCAAGGCGGCGGCGTCGCCGCCCAGCCGGGCGCGGAGCGGCGGCGCGATCCGGTCGAGCAGCGCCACCGTCAGCGCGCGCCACTCCACCACCGCCGGGTGCCCCGGAGGCAGCGGCATGTCGGCCAGTCCGGGTTCGCGCAGCCGCAGCACGCCGAGGTCAAGGAACAGCCCGCCGTTGCGGTACTCCGGCAGCCCGGTCAGCGCCTCGATCCCGGTGACGGCCAGCCCTGCGTCCTCGAACACCTCGATCAGCGAGTAGGTCAGCCATTGCGAGAGCTTGTGGAACGGCACCAGCCCGGCGCTGCCCGCCGGCGCACCGGGTTCGAGCGGCAGGTCCGGGCAGCGCCACACGTCGCCCAGGCTGCGCCCGGCGAGCACGATGCGCGGCGGCCAGACCGGGCCGAGGCCGTCCAGCACCGCAGCCAGGATATCGCGGGCCGCAACCGTCGTGCGCCCGCCGGCAAGATGGTCGAACAGCCGCCCAACGCGGGGATCGGCATCCCCGAACAGGTCCGGCC
>CAXTTB010000660.1:0-2375 GCA_964246905.1 uncultured Acetobacteraceae bacterium
CTGCGCCCCCCCCGCCGCGGCCGCGGCCGCGCCCCCCGCGGCGTCCCGTATCGACCCGCCGGGCTGGATCACCGCCGTGGCGCCGGCGGCGACCGCGGCCTCCAGCCCGTCCGCGAACGGAAAGAAGGCGTCGGACGCCACGACGCTGCCCTGCGTCAACGGCTCATCCAGCCCGGCGGCGTGGGCGGCCTCGGCGCCCTTCCAGGCGGCGATGCGGGCGCTGTCCACCCGGCTCATCTGCCCGGCGCCGATGCCGACGGTGGCAAGCCCCTTGGCATAGACGATGGCGTTCGACTTGACGTGCTTGCAGACGCGGAAGGCGAAGAGGAGGTCGGCCAGTTCCGCAGGCGTCGGCGCGCGCCGGGTCACGGTGCGGAGCGCCGCGGGTAGGGTGCGCCCTGCGTCCCGCGACTGCGCCAGGAACCCGCCCGAAACGCTGCGGACCATGATCCCGGGCGCCGCCGGGTCAGGAAGGCCGCCGGGCAGCAGCAGGCGCAGGTTCTTCTTGCGGGCCAGCACGGCGCGGGCGTCTGCGTCGGCGTCTGGGGCGATGATGGCCTCGGTGAAGATGGCGGCGATCCGCTCGGCGGTTTCGGCGTCGAGCGTGCGGTTCAGCGCCACGATGCCGCCGAAGGCCGAAACCGGGTCGCAGCGCAGCGCCAGGTCCCAGGCCGCGGCAAGCGTCGCGGCGGTGGCGGCGCCGCAGGGGTTGGCGTGCTTGACGATGACGACGGTGGGATCATCGAACTCGGCGACGCACTCGAAGGCGGCATCGGTATCGCCCAGGTTGTTGTAGGACAGCGCCTTGCCCTGGACCTGGGCGGCGCTGGCGACGCCGGGCCGCGCGCCGTGGACGTAGAAGGCGGCCTGCTGGTGCGGGTTCTCGCCGTAGCGGAGCGTCTGGCGCAGGGTGCCGGACAGGGTGAGCCGCGGCGGGAAAGCCTCGTCGCGGGCGAACCAGGCGGCGATGGCGGCGTCGTAGGCGGCGGTGCGGGCATAGGCCTCGCCGGCCAGGCGGAGGCGCAGGGCATGGGTGGTGCCGCCGTGCTCCGCAAGCTCGGCGAGGAGCGCGTCGTATTGCGCCGGGTCGGTCAGGATGGCGACGTGACCGTGGTTCTTGGCGGCGGCGCGGATCAAGGCGGGGCCGCCGATGTCGATGTTTTCGACGCATTCGGCGGGGGCCGCGCCGGCGGCGACCGTGGCCTCGAACGGGTAGAGGTTCACGCACACCAGGTCGATGGGCGCGATGCCGTGCCGCTCCATCTGCGCCAGGTGCTCCGGCAGGTCGCGGCGGCCCAGGATGCCGCCGTGGATCTGCGGCACCAGCGTCTTCACCCGGCCGTCCAGGATCTCGGGGAAGCCGGTGTGGTCGGCCACCTCCGTCACCGCGACGCCCGCCTCCCGCAGCGCGCGGGCGGAGCCTCCGGTGGACAGGATCTCGGCCCCGTGCGCCGCGAGCGCCGCCGCCAGCGGCACCAGCCCGGCCTTGTCGGAAACGGAGATCAGCGCGCGCCGGATGCGGAGGGGGGCCATGCCGCCCCATACCGCTACAGGCCCAGCAGGTCCAGCGTGCGCGCGACGACGGCGGCCTCGTCGTACAGCGCCACGGCCCGCGCCCGTCCGGCGGCGCCCATGCGCGCCCGGAGGCCCGGATCGGCCACGAGGCGCCGGAGCGTGTCGGCCAGCGGCCCCGTGGTTGCGGGCGGCACGAGGAACCCGGTTTCCCCGTCCACCACCTGCTCGCGCGGGCCGCGGATCGCGGTGGCGACGACGGGGAGGCCGGTCAGCATGGCCTCGATCACCGACATCGGCAGGCCCTCGAAGTGGCTGGGCAGGGTGAAGATGTCCGCCGCCGCCAGCACGTCCGCCACGTCCGCGCGGTAGCCGAGCCGGCGCAGGCGGGGGCCGAGGCCGCTCGCGGCGAACAGCGGCTCCAGGTCCGCGCCGTGGTCGGAGGGCAGGCGCTCGCCCACCACCCAAAGCTCGGCGCCGGGCACGTCGCGCATGGCGGCGAGCAGCTCCGGGTAGCCTTTGTGCCGCACCAGGCGGGAGACGATCACGACGACGGCCTGAGCCTCCGGCACGCCCAGCGCCCCGCGCACCCGGGCGCGGGTGGCAGGGTCCGGGCGGAAGCGGGCGGGGTCGCGCCCGTTGCCGACCGCCACGGCCCGGCGCGCGATCCACAGGCGGCGCGCGTCGGCGGCCTCCTCCGTCGAGACGGTGAGGGTGATGTCGGTCAGCCGCCCGCCGAACCACTCCATGGCGAAACCGAGCGCCCGGCGCCACCACGGCCCCGGCTGGTTGAACAGGAAGCCGTGGCAGGTGTACGCGACGCGGGGCACGCCGGCGATGCGCGCGGCGAGCCGGGCCAGGAC
>CAXTTB010000661.1:0-2366 GCA_964246905.1 uncultured Acetobacteraceae bacterium
CCTCGGCCGCCCGGCTCGGCGCGGTGTTCGGGCGGGAAGCGGGCGCCGGGCTGCGCGCGGCCTGGCTGAGCGGGGCGCTGATCGGGCTGGACTGCGCGGGCGCCGGGCTGGACGTGGTTTGTGCGCCGACGCTCGACCTGCGGGTGCCCGGCGCGCACGAGGTGGTGGGCGACCGCGCGTACTCGCACGACCCGGACGCCGTGGCCCGGATGGGCCAGGCGGTGGCGGACGGGCTGCTGGCGGCTGGGGTGCAGCCGGTGGCGAAGCACGCGCCGGGGCATGGCCGCTCCACCGTCGATAGCCATTTGGACCTGCCGCGGGTGCGCGCGGAGCAGGACCTGGCGGACGACATGCGCCCCTTCGCCGCCTGCGCCGGGCTGCCATGGATGATGACGGCGCACCTCCTATATGAAGGGCTTGACCCCGACTGCCCGGCCACGTTGTCGGCGGTCGTGATCCGGCAGGCGATCCGCGGCCGGATCGGCTTCGGAGGAGTTCTCGTGTCCGACGACCTTGCCATGAACGCCCTGTCCGGCACGCCGGGGGAGCGGGCCGCCCGCGCCGTCGCGGCCGGCTGCGACATCGCCATGCATTGCAGCGGGGTATTGCCGGACACTGCCGACGTGCTGGCGAGCACCCCGGACCTGTCGGACGCGGCGCTGGCGCGGCTGGCAGCAGCACGGGGCATGGCGGACGCTGCCCGGCAGACGCTGGACGGCGACGCGCTGGCGGCGGAACGGGACGCGCTGCTGGCGGAAGGGGCGGGGACGTGACCGACCTGCTGCTCTCGGTCGCCATCGCCGCCATCCCGGTGATCCTGGCCATCACCCTGCACGAGGCCGCGCACGGCTACGCCGCGCTCGCCCTCGGCGACGACACGGCGCGCAGCATGGGGCGGCTGTCGCTCAACCCGCTGCGTCATGTGGACCGGGTCGGCACGCTGCTGCTGCCGGGCTTCCTGCTCGTCAGTCAGTTGCTGACGCTCGGGCGGGTGGTGTTCCTGTTCGGCTGGGCCAAGCCGGTGCCGGTGTCCGCCTGGCGCTTCGCCAACCCGCGGCGCGGCATGGCGCTGGTGGCGGTGGCCGGGCCGCTCGCGAACTTCTTCCTCGCCTGGCTCGCCGCCCTGCTGACGCATGGGACCGCGCTGCTGCCGGAGGCCGCGGGCGACGTCGCGGACACGGTGCTGCAGACCTTCATCCTCGCCAACCTGGTGCTCGGCCTGTTCAACCTGCTGCCGATCCCGCCGCTGGACGGGGGGCGCATCATGGTGGGCATCCTGCCGGAGCGGCTCGCCTTCGCCTGGGCGCGGCTGGAGCGGGCGGGCCTGGTGATCGTCCTGCTGCTGGTGTTCCTGCTGCCCCGGCTGCTGGCGGAGTTCGGCATCCGGTTCGACCCGGTGGGCAACGCCCTGAACACCGGCCTGCCCTGGGCCTTCGACCTCATCTACCGGCTGGCGTTCCATGACGCCTGACTCTGGGCCCGATTCTGGGCCTGACTCTGGGCCTGACTCTGGGCCTGAGACCGCCCGGCCGGACGCGGAGCCAGGTCCGCTGCTGCATCTCGAAGGCTTCGAGGGGCCGCTCGACCTGCTGCTCGACCTTGCCCGGCGGCAGAAGGTGGACCTGTCCCGCATCTCGATCCTCTCGCTCGTGGAGCAGTTCCTCGCCTTGGTGGAGGGTGTGCGGCTGGAGCTTGCGGCGGATTGGCTGGTGATGGCGGCGTGGCTGGCCTGGCTGAAGTCCCGCCTGCTGCTGCCGCCGGGCACGGAGGAGGCGGCGGAGGCCGGGCTGGCCGCCGATGTCCTGGCGGACCGGCTGCGCGACCTGCAGGCCATCCGCGCCGGCGCGGCCTGGCTGTCGGCCCGTCCGCAGCTCGGCCACGACGTGTTCGCCCGCGGGATGCCGGAACGCCTGCGGGAGTTCGACCGCTCCCGCCTCGCGGCCGACATGCCCGGCTTGATGCGCGGCTACCTGGCCGCGATGCGCCGGGCCGGGGCGCAGCAGCAGTACAAGCCGCGCCGCCTGACGCTGTGGAGCGTGCAGGACGCGCTGGCCCGGCTGGAGGCGCTGCTGGGCGGACGGCCCGGCTGGACCGCGCTGGAGCAGGCCTTGCCGCGGGCCGCCACCGCCTTGCAGCACCGCGCGGCGCTGGCCAGCGCCTTCCTGGCCGGGCTGGAGCTGGCGCGGGGCGGGCTGGCCGACATCCGGCAGGACCAGCAGTTCGGCCCCATCCTGCTGCGGGCCGGCACGTGAAGGAGGGGGCATGACGGAGGACGCGGCGGCGCGCCTGGTCGAGGCGCTGGTGTGCGCCAGCGCCGAGCCGGTCAGCACCGCCGCCATCGCGCGCCTGCTGCCGCCGCCCGCGGA
>CAXTTB010000662.1:0-2365 GCA_964246905.1 uncultured Acetobacteraceae bacterium
GCCGCGGCCGACCAGGTCGTGGTCCGCTACGAGCCGCTCCATGCCGTGCTGCACGCGGAGGAGGCGTTGGCGGAGGGCGCGCCGGCCGTCCATCCCGGCTGGACCTCCAACGTCGTCGCCAGGGACCACGTGCTGGCCGGCGACCCGCGCGCGGTGATCGAGGCCGCGGAGCGCGTCGTGCGCGGCACCCTCTCCGTCCGGCCCTCGACCGCGGCGCCGATGGAGACGCTGTGCTATGCCGCCGACTGGGACGGGCGCACGGGCCGCCTGACGCTGACCGGCACCTTCCAGAACCCGCACGCCAGCCGCTGGCTGGTCGCCACGTCGCTCGGCCTGAAGGAAACCGACGTCCGGGTGATCGCGCCCGCCCTGGGCGGCACCTTCGGCTTCAAGATGTCGGGCCACACGGAGGAGGCCCTGGTCGGCCTGCTGAGCCGGATGCTGCGCCGCCCGGTCGCCTACGTGGAAAGCCGGCAATGGACCATGCTGGGCCATTCGCGCGAGCAGGCGCACCGCTTCGAGATCGCGGCGACCGCGGACGGACGCATCACCGCCTTCCGCGACGCGTTCGTGGCCGACGTGGGGACGGTCAGCCCCGGGAACGGCTGGACCATGCCGCTGATCACCGCGACCGTGTTCCCGACGGTCTATGACATCCCGGACGTCGAGGTGTCCTGCACCCTCGCCGCCACCAACAAGGCCCCGTGGCAGCCGGTCCGCGGCTACGGCAAGGAGGTCGCCAACCTGGTCATGGAGCGCGCCGTGGACCTGCTGGCCGCCGAGCTGCGGATGGACCCGGCGGAGCTGCGGGCGCGCAACCTGGTCCGGCCGGAGGACCTGCCGCGCCGCTTGCCCTCCCGCCTCAACGTGGACAGCGGCGACTACCCGGCCGCGCTCGCGGCGGTGAAGGAGCTGTTCGGCTACGACGGATGGCGCACGCGCCAGCGGGCGGCACGCGGCCCGGAACGGCGCATCGGCATCGGCATCGGCTTCGAGCTGACGCCGGAGGGCGGGGCGCGGCCCGGCGCCTTCCCCAGCGGCTTCGAGACCGCGGCGATCCGCATGTCGCCCACCGGGGACGTGGAGGTGGCGCTCGGCGTGACCTCGCCCGGCAGCGGCAACGAGACCGGCATCGCGCAACTGGTCGGCAGCGTGCTGGGCCTGGCGCCGGAGGCGGTCCGGGTGATCCAGGGCGACACGGACGCCGTCCCGGTCGGCACCGGCAACGCCAGCAGCCGGGCCTTGCTGTACGGCGGGGCCGCGGCGCACCTGGCCGCGACCGACCTGCGCGCCAAGCTGGCGACCTGCGCCGGCAACGTGCTGCAGGCCGATCCGGATGCGATCACCTTCGCGGATGGCCAGGCCTGGGCGCCCGGCGGCGGCGGCGTCGGCCTGCGGGAGCTGGCCCTCGGCGCGCACACGCACCCTTTCACGGTGGGCGACGGCGTGGAGCTGCCGCTGGAGGCGACCCGCAGCTACCGGGCGCGCAACATCCAGCCGATCCCGGACGACGACGGCCGCATCGCCACCTACTCGTCCTTCCCGTACTCCGTTCATGCCGCGGCGGTGGAGCTGGATCTCGGCACGGGCCGGGTCACGGTATTGGACTACGCGGTGGTGCACGATTGCGGGGTGGTGGTGAACCCCGGGCTGGTGAGCGGGCAGATCAAGGGCGCGGTCGTCATGGGCATCGGCATGGCGCTGTGGGAAGAGCTGCTGTTCGACGCCGGAGGCCGGCTGATGAGCGACCGCCTGAAGACCTACCTGCTGCCGCGCACCACCGACCTGCCGCCGATCCGCCTGGGCCACATGGCGACGCCAAGCCCGTTCCATCCGCTCGGCATGAAGGGCGCCGGCGAGTCCGGGCTGGGCGGCGCGCTGTCGGCGGTGTTCAACGCCGTCGGCGACGCGCTCGGCCCGGACGGTGCCCGGCTGGACACCGTGCCGGCGACGCCGGAGCGCCTGGTCAGGATCATGGCCGGGTGGGCTGCGCCGTGATCCGCCACCGCTTCGCCTTCGCCCGGCCCGAGACGCTCGAGGAAGCGGCGAAGCTCCTGGCCGACGCGGCTGGGCGCGGCCGGGTGCTGGGCGGCGGCTCGGTCCTGGTGCCGGCGCTCTCGGCCGGCCTCGACGACCCGGGCCTGGTGATCGACCTGCGGCGGCTCCGATTGGACGGCATCCGCGAGGACGGGGAGACCGTGGTGCTGGGCGCGGGCGCGACCTACGCGCAGCTCGGCGCCAGCCCGGCCGTGCGGCGGCGCCTGCCGCTGCTGGCGGCCATGGTGGACGAGGTGACAGGCGGCCCCGGGCTGTGGAACCTGGCGACGCTGGCCGGGTCCGCCTGCCACGCCAACCCGGCCTCCGA
>CAXTTB010000663.1:0-2365 GCA_964246905.1 uncultured Acetobacteraceae bacterium
GTGCACCGCGCGGTGAGGCGCGCGCGCGCCGTCTCGGCCGCGACGGGGGCGCTGCGCCTGGGCATGACCGGCGCCATGGTCGCGCTGGGCCTGGTGCTGGCGCTGAACGGGCTGACGAGCGGCGGCAGCATGGTGGCGGGCAACATGATCCTGGCCCGGCTGCTGCTGCCGTTCCAGCAGGTGGCGGCGACGCGGCGGAGCTGGACCGACGCGCTGGCCGCCTGGCGCCGGGTGCAGGCGGCGCTGGACGGCCCGGTGCCGTCCCGCTGCGCCCAGCCCATGCCTGCGCCCGCGCCGCGGCTGGTGGTCGAGCGGCTGGTCCACATGGTGCCGGGCGGCGACCGCCCACTGCTGCGCGGCGTGTCGTTCACCGCGGAACCCGGCGAGAGCATCGGCATCATCGGCCCGTCCTCCGCCGGCAAATCGACGCTGGTGCGGTGCCTCATGGGCATGGTCCCGCCCACCGCCGGCGGCGCCTACCTCGACGGCACCAGCACCTTCCTGTGGGAGCGCGAGGACTTCGCGCGCCACGTCGGCTACATGCCGCAGGGACTGGCGCTGCTGGAGGAGACGGTGGCCGACAACATCGCCCGCATGGGCACGCCGGACATGGCGGCGGTGCTGGCGGCGGCGAAGCGGGCCAGGGTCCACAGGGCCATTGCCGCCTTGCCGCAGGGCTACGCCACGCGCATCGCCGGGGGCACGCTGTCCTCCGGGCAGCGGCAGCGGGTGGCGCTGGCGCGCGCCCTGTACGGCCGGCCCAGCCTGCTGGTGCTGGACGAGCCGAGTGCGTTCCTGGACGCCGCCGGGGAGGCGGAGATGATCGCCCTGCTGGAGCAACTGCGGGCGGAGGGCACGACGGTGCTGCTGGTCTCGCACCGCCCGGCGCTGCTGGCGGGCGTGGACAAGCTGCTGGTGCTGACCGAGGGGAGCGTGTCGCAGTTCGGGCCGCGGGCGGAGGTGCTGCAAAGCCTGTCCGCGCCGCGCGTGCGCCTGGTGCGCGCGGACCAGAAGGCGGCCGTGGGGGCGGCGTCATGACAACGCGGAAGCGGATGCGCCGGACGCTCGCGGGCGGGCTGGGGCTGGCGTTGTTCCTGACGCTGTTCCTGGACACCGCCATGCTGGTGGTGCCGATCTACGACATGCAGCTCTATGACCGGGTGCTGCAAAGCCGCAACATGGACACGCTGGCCGTGCTGTCGGTCGCCTGCGTCGCCGGGTTGGCGGTGTATGCCGTGCTGGATTATCTGCGCGGCGCCTGCCTGGTCGCCATCGGCGAGGCGATGGGCCGGCACCTGAACGGCGCGGTGCTGCGGGAGGGCGTGCGCCGCGCCGCGGCCGGCGACCGCCGGGCCGGGCCGGAGCTGGTGCGGGACCTGAACGCGCTGCAGGGCTTCCTCGCGTCCGGCGCCGTTTCGGTGCCGCTCGATGCGCTGTGCGCGCCGCTGTTCCTGGCCATCCTGTTCATGCTGCATCCGGCTTTCGGCTTTTTGGGCACGGCGGGGATCGCGGCGCTGGTCCTGATGGGCCTGTTGGCGGAGTGGCTGGTGCGCCCGGCGCTGCTGGCCGCGCAGGAACGGCGGGTCGCGGCCGGGCAGGTGTTGTCGCGCAGCCTGGCCGAACCCGATCTGACCGAGGGCCTGGGCATGTTGCCCGCCATCGGGCGTCACTGGGCGGCGCGGCATGGCCGGGCGCTCGCCGGGCTGGACCGGGCGAATGGGCGGGCGCAGGCGGTGGCCGGCCTGTCCCGCCTGCTGCGGCTTGTCCTGCAGGCCGGGGTGATGGGGCTGGGCGCGCTGCTGGTGCTGGCGGGTGCCACGACGCCGGGCAGCCTGATGGGCGCCAACCTGATGACCAACAAGATGCTGGGGCCGTTCGACCAACTGGTCGGCACCTGGCGGCACTGGGCGCTGGCGCACGCCGCCTGGCGCCGCATCGACCGGCTGATGGCGGGGGAGGGCGCTCCGGTTGCATCCGCCCCGGCAGCGGAGGCCTGGCCCGGCCTCTTGGTGGAGGACGCCGGGTTGCAGGCGGCGGACGGCCAGGCGCTGCTGCACGGCATCAACATGCGTGTCCCGCCCGGCACGCTGGTCGCGGTCACAGGCCCGAACGGCGCGGGCAAGACCAGCCTGCTGCGCTTATTGGCCGGGCTGGCGGCGCCGGACGGGGGCGCCGTGCTGCTGGACGGCGTGCCGGTGCATGGCGGCGCGGGCGTCGGCTTCCTGCCGCAATCGGTCGGCTTATTGGATGGCGGGGTGGGGGAGAACATCGGGCGGTTCCGGGACGGCGCGCTCCCCGCGGCCATCGCCGCCGCGCGTCGGGCGGCGGTGCACGACGTGATCGGGCGCATGGCCCGGGGCTCCGC
>CAXTTB010000664.1:0-2362 GCA_964246905.1 uncultured Acetobacteraceae bacterium
CCGGCGAACGGCAGCTCCGCCTGCGGCGTGAAGATCCGCACCCGCGCCGTGTTGGACGGTGCGTCGGGTGGCAGGACGAACGCCGTCTCGCTGAGGTTGAACTCGCGCGCCAGCGCCTGCATGGTAAGCGTTGCTCTGCGGCCATTGTTCCTGATTGAGGGGTGACTGTGGTTGGTTTGCTTGAGGCAGGGAGCTTCGAGCTGACATTATGTTTGACGGTAAGGATGACCTGAAGGCGGAGTATCGCCGGGTTGAGGTGCTGACGGGTCCGGGCCGGCGGCGGCGCTGGTCGGCGGAGGAGAAGGCGCAGATCGTCGCCGAGGCGATGGCGCCGGGAGCGACGGTTTCCGAGGTTGCGCGGCGGTGGCAGCTCAGCTCGCAGCAGGTGTTCGGGTGGCGGCGCGAGGCGCTTGCGGGCTTGCTGGCGCTGCCGGCGGGCACGCCTGCTGCCGGGCCGCCGGTGCCTGACTTCGTGCCGATCTTCGCCGAGCCGGCGGTGTCGTCCGCAGTGCCGGCGCCGGCATCCGCGCCGGAGGCGGCTTCCGGTCCCGTGATCGAGGTCGAGGTCGCCGGTGCTGTTGTGCGCGTGCGGGCCAGCATGGACGCAGCCCTGCTCACGTCGGTGCTGCGCGCAGTGCGGGCGTCGGCGGGCGGGGCATGATCACCATTCCCTCTGGCGTACGCGTGCTGCTGGCGACGCGGCCGGTTGATTTCCGCAAAGGAGCCCACGGCCTGGCGGCCCTGGCGTCTGAGGTGCTGGGGGAGGATCCGTTCTCGGGCGTGGTCGTGGTGTTCCGGGCCAAGCGCGCGGACCGGGTGAAGATCCTCGTTTGGGACGCGAGCGGCCTGGTTCTGGTGTGGAAGCAGCTGCAGCAGGGGGCGTTCCGCTGGCCGCCGGTGATGGACGGGGCGATGCGGTTGTCGGCGGTGGAGTTCGCCGCCCTGTTCGACGGGCTGGACTGGACGCGGGTGCAGGCGGTGCGGAGGATTCCCACGCCGACCGCGGCGGGATAGGGTTTGTCCACGATGCACGCAGCTCCCGATCCTACAGGACCTCTGCCCAAGACGGCCGCGGCCCTGCGCGCCTTGCTGCTGGCGGCTCGAGCCGAGCGGGACAGCGTTGCGGCCGAGCGCGACCGGCTGGCCGCGGAATGCGACGCGCTGGCGGGCCAGAACGACCGGCTGCGGCACCTGCTGCTGCGGCTCAAGCGCATGCAGTTCGGCGCCAAGTCCGAGCGCCTGCCCGAGGAGCAGCTGCAGCTCGGCCTGGAGGACCTCGAGCAGGCCATTGCCCAGGGCGAGGCCGAGGGCGAGAAGCGCGATCCCGCCCTGAAGCACGAGCGCACGGCCAAGCGCCGGGCGAGCCGGGGCGCGCTGCCCGCGCACCTGCCGCGGATCGAGGTGACGCTGACGCCGGAGGACACGACCTGCCCGTGCTGCCGCGGCGCCATGGCGGTGATCGGCCACGACAGTTCCGAGCGCCTCGACGTGATCCCCGCGCAGTTCCGGGTGCTGGTGACCCGGCGGCCGAAGCTCGCCTGCCGGGCGTGCGAGGGCGTGGTCGTGCAAGCGCCAGCCCCGGCGCGGCTGATCGAGGGCGGCCTGCCCACCGAGGCGCTGGTCGCCCACGTGCTGGTGGCGCGCTACGCCGACCACCTGCCGCTGTATCGCCAGGCGCAGATCATGGCGCGGCAAGGCGTGGTGCTGGAGCGCTCCACCTTGGCGTTCTGGGTGGGCTATGCCGCGGCCGAGATCGCGCCCGTGGTCAGCCGCTTGAAGAAGATCCTGCTCTCCTCGGCGCGGGTGTTCGCCGACGAGACCACCGTGCCGGTGCTCGACCCCGGCCGCGGGCGGACCAAGACTGGCTACTTCTGGACGGTGGCGCGCGACGACCGGCCCTGGGGCGGGGCTGACCCGCCGGCGGTTGTCTACAGCTACGCCCCGGGCCGCGGGCAGGAGCACAACGACCGGCTGCTCGGGGCCTACCGCGGCATCCTGCAATGCGACGGCTACTCGACCTACAAGAAGCTGGCCGGTTCCAAGGACGACGGCGGGACGGTGACGCTGGTGTTCTGCTGGAGCCACGTGCGCCGGGGCTTCTACGACCTGGCCAAGGCTGGCGCGGCGCCGATTGCTGTGGAGGCGTTGGCGCGCATCGCCGCCCTTTACCGGATCGAGGCCGAGGTGCGCGGCAAGACGGCGGCGGACCGGCACGCCGTGCGCCAGGCAAAAAGCCGGCCGCTGGTCACGGACCTGCACGCTTGGTTCGAGGCTCAAATCGCGACGCTGCCTGGGCGCGGTCCGACGGCCGGCGCGATCCGCTACGCGCTGAACCACTGGGACGGGCTCGAGCGGTTCCTCG
>CAXTTB010000665.1:0-2361 GCA_964246905.1 uncultured Acetobacteraceae bacterium
CCCCGTCCCGCTCCGCCGCCGCCTGTTCGCGACCCTGGGGCCGGGCCTCCTCGTGATGCTGGCGGACACGGACGCCGGCAGCATCATCACCGCGGCGCAGAGTGGCGCGCAGTGGGGCTACAAGCTGCTGGCGCTTCAGATCCTGCTGATCCCCGTGCTGTTCATCGTGCAGGAACTCACCTTGCGGCTCGGCCTCGTGACCGGGCGCGGCCACGGCGAGCTGATCCGCATCGCCTTCGGGCGCAGTTGGGCCTGGCTGTCGGTCGGCACCCTCGTGCTCGCCTGCGTCGGCGCCATCGTGACGCAACTGTCCGGCCTCGCGGGCATCGCCTCCCTGTTCGGCCTGCCGGTGCCGTGGATGATGGCGGGCGTCGTCGCCCTGCTGCTGCTGATGACCTGGCTCGGCAGCTACCATGTGGTCGAGCGCATCGCCATCGCGCTCGGCCTGTTCGAGCTGGCCTTCGTCGCGGTGGCCTGGCGCGCGCACCCCAGCGTGCCGGAGATCGCGGCGCAGATCGCGCAGGCACCGCTCACCGATCCCAAGTACCTCTATCTGGTGGCCGCCAACCTCGGCGCGGTCATCATGCCGTGGATGATCTTCTACCAGCAGTCGGCCGTGCTGGATAAGGGCCTCGGCCCCGCCGACCTGAAGCTCGCCCGCTGGGACACCGCGTTCGGCGCGGTGGTCACGCAGGTCATCATGGCCTCCGTGCTGATCGCCGTCGCCGCGACCGTGGGGCAGTCCAACCCGGAGACCCCGTTGCGCGACGTGCCGGAGATCGCCCACGCGCTGATCTCCTTCCTCGGCGACGACGTGGGCCGCCTGGTGTTCGCCGCCGGCATGGCGGGGGCGGCGCTGGTCGCCACCATCGTCGTCTGCCTGACCGCCGCGTGGGGCATCGGGGAGGTCGCGGGCTACAAGCGGTCCCTTAAGCACCGCCCGCTGGAAGCGCCCTGGTTCTACGGCATCTTCTCGGCCTGCCTGGTCGCGGGCGGCGTGCTGGTTGCCTCGGGCGTCAACCTGGTCGAGCTGTCGGTCGCCGTCGAGGTGATGAACGCGCTGCTGCTGCCGGTGGTGCTGGGCTTCCTGTATATCCTCGCCTTGCGCACCCTGCCCGAGCCGTACAGGCTGGGCGGCGTTTACAAGTGGGTGGTCGGGGCGGTCGTGCTGGTCACGGCGGCCTTCGGCTTCTACGCAGGGATCGCCGGGGCGTTCGGCGGCTGAACGGGAGACACGGATGAAAGCCTGGCGTGTGGAGCAGATCACCGAGGCCGGCGACATGCGCCTCCTGGACGGCCCGGCGCCGGTGCCGGGGCCGCAGGACTACCTGATCCAGGTCGAGGCGGCGGGGGTGAACTTCCTCGACACCCTGATGCTGCGCGGGCGCTACCAGCGCAAGCCGCCTTTGCCCTTCACGCCGGGCGTGGAGGTCGTGGGCACCATCACCGCGGCCGGCGCCGGCGCCCCGCTCGCGCCCGGCGTCCGCATCTGCGCCAGCATCGAGACCGGCGCCTTCGCCGAGCAGGCGCTGGTGCCGCACGGCGCGGCGCGGCTGGTGCCGGACGACGTGCCGGGGGAAGCGGCGCTGGTGCTGCTCGGCGTCAACTACCCGACCGGCTACTACGCGCTGCACAACCGCGCCGGGCTGCAGGCCGGGGAGACCGTCCTGGTCCACGCGGCGGCGGGCGGCGTGGGCAGCGCCGCGGTGCAGATCGCCAAGGCCGCCGGCGCCCGGGTGATCGCGACGGCGGGCACGGCGGAGAAGCGCGAGCTGTGCCGGAGCCTCGGCGCGGACGAGGTGATCGACTACGCGGCGCCCGACTGGGTGGACCGGCTGCGCGCCGTGACCGGCGGCGCGGGCGCCGACGTGATCTACGATCCCGTGGGCGGCGAGGTGGGCGTGCAGAGCCTGCGCGGCCTGGCCTGGCACGGGCGCTATTTGGTGATCGGCTTCGCCGCCGGGCCGATCCCGAACCTGCCGGCCAACCGGCTGCTGCTCAAGGAGGCGTCGGCCATGGGCGTGTTCTGGGGCGAGGCCAGCAAGCGCGACCCCGCCGCCATGGCGAAGGTCGCGGACGCGGTGCTGGCGCTGTACCGCGCGGGCAAGCTGTCGCCGCTGATCGGCGCCCGCTTCCCGCTCGGGGACGCGCGGGAGGCGCTGGACCGGCTCGGGCGGCGGGAAACCGTGGGCAAGGTGCTGATCTGCCCGGCCGCATGAGCTTGGCCGCGGTTTCGACCCGGCACATCCAGGCGAACGGCCAGACCTTCGCCGTCGATGAGGCCGGCGAGGGCGACGCGGTGGCGCTCTGCCTGCATGGCTTCCCGGAGTGCCGGTATTCCTGGCGCTTCCAGCTTCCGAT
>CAXTTB010000666.1:0-2358 GCA_964246905.1 uncultured Acetobacteraceae bacterium
GGGACGCGCATCGCTGCGCGCCTCGCGCGACCAACCCGGGCGGCGGGGCGGGAACGCCCCTGCGTCACGCGCCCGGTTGCCCGTCCGCGCCGCCGGCCACCCCTATTCGGTCTTGCTCCCGGTGGGGTTTACCCTGCCGCCCCTGTTGCCAGGGGCGCGGTGCGCTCTTGCCGCACCGTTTCACCCTTGCCGACTGGCCTTGGGACGGACCCCGCGGCGAATCGGCGGTTTGTTTTCTGTGGCACTGTCCCTGGGGTCGCCCCCGCCGGCCGTTAGCCGGCACCGTGTTCCCGTGGAGCCCGGACTTTCCTCCACCCCGGCCAGGACGCCAAGGGCGCCGTGGACGAGGCAGCGGCCGTCCGGCCGTCTGGCGTTCCGGGAATGCGCGCCGGCGCGGCCCGGGTCAAGCCCTGGCGCAGGCCGTTGCGATGTCGTGCAGCCGGGCGCGCGTGGCGGCGTCGGGCTGGCCGCTCATCGCGCCGGGCAGCCAATGCCGCTGGAACGCGCGCAGCGTCGTCGCAAGGTCCCCCTCGCCGTAGCCGATGGCGCGGAGCGCCGCCGGCACGTCGTCCCCCGCGCCATCGTCCCCCGCGCCGGCGTCCTCCGGCAAGGCCGGCCACAGCCCCACGCCGTTGGCGGCGAGGCCCGGCCAGTCGAACAGCTCGCCCGGGTCCTCCTTGCGGTCCGGCGCCACGTCGCTGTGCCCGACGACGTTGCGCGCCGGGATCGGGTGGCGGCCGAGGATGCCGAGGCACAGCTCGCACACCGCCGCCATCTGCAGGGCGGGGAAGGCGCGGTAGCCCCACTCGTGGCCCGGGTTGACGATCTCGATCCCCACCGAGCGGTCGTTGAGCGCCGCGTGCCCGCGCCAGCAGGACACGCCGGCGTGCCAGGCGCGGTGCCGCTCCTCCACCAGCCGCCACACGGCGCCGTCCTCCTCCACCACGTAGTGCGAGGACACCCGGGCCGCCGGGTCGCGCAGCCGGTCGAGCGCCGCCTGTGCCGTGGGCATCCCGGTGTAGTGCAGGATCAGGGTGTCGATGGGCACGCCTGGCGGACGGGCGTCCCAGTTCGGGCTGGGCAGATCCCGGATCAGCGGCTCCGCCGGGTCGGGCCGGATCACAGCCGCCGCTCGCGCTTGATGCGGTCCCAGGCCGCGTTGATCCGCGCCACCTTCTCCCCGGCGCGGGCGATGAACTCCGGCGGCACGCCGCGGGAGGCGAGGCTGTCCGGATGGTTCTCCCGCATCAGCCGCAGCCAGGCCCCGCGCAGCGCCTCCTCCGTGGCGTCCCGCGGCATCCCCAGCACGGCGTAGGGGTCGTCGCGTTCGGTGGAGGCCCGGCTGGCGGCGCCGGCGGCCTGGCTCCAGGCCAGCTCGTCCAGGCCGAACGCCCGGTGGACCTGGCGCAGCATCTCCTGCTCCACGGGCGTCACCGGCTTGTCGGCGCGGGCGATGGCGAACAGCGCGGCCAGCACGTCCTCCAGCAGGCCGCGGTTGTCGGCAAAGCTTTCGCCAAGCTGCTCCGCGTAAGGCATGAAATTGTCGCTGCTGTCGCGCGCCTGGTCGAACAGCCGGCCGATGTCGCGCACCGATTCGGGCGGGATGCGGAACTGCCGCTTGAAGGCGTCGATCTCCGACCGCGCGACGGGACCGTCGCACTTCGCGAGCTTGGCGCTGAGCACCACCACCGCGACCGCGAACAACTGGTCCCGCCGTCCGAGCATGGCGGCGATCCGCGCCGGGTGCAGCGGCGAGCTGCCGGGCAAGGCGCTGCCCAGGCTGATGCGCGGCAGGCCGCCCTGGTCGGCGGCGTGCCCCAACGCCGCGCCCACCACCGCGCCGAACGGCCCGCCCATCGCGAACCCGGCCACACCGCCCAGCAACTTGCCCCATGGAACCATGCAGCAGTGTAACACGCCGCATCTTTATGGACAGCCGGGTGCCCTGGGGCTTGCGCGCGGGCCGGGCGGTGCCGCTATCTGCGGCGATGCGGGATGAAACAGAGATGATGCCCGGCATGTCAGGCCGGGCCTAGCCATGCGCGCGGGACGCCTCGCGCTGACCGGCGCGGCCGTGGCGCTGGCCGTGCTGGTCGCCGTGCTGTGGGCGGTGCCGGGCCTGCTGGACTGGAACCGCTACCGGGACAGCATCGAGGCGCTGGCCACCTCCGGCGTCGGCCGGCCGGTGCGGATCGGCGGCGCCATCTCGCTGCACCTGCTGCCGCAGCCGATCCTCACCGCGTCCGGCATCGCGGTGGACGACATCGGCGACGGCGTGGTGCTGACTGCCAAGGAGCTTCGGCTGCGCGTGGGCCTCGGGCCGCTGCTGGCGGGGAACGTGGACGCGCAGCGTCAGGT
>CAXTTB010000667.1:0-2335 GCA_964246905.1 uncultured Acetobacteraceae bacterium
GCCCAGCACCGCGACGCCCGCGCCCAGCGCCTCCGCCACCTCGGCCACCTGCCGCATGTGTTCCGCGAGCCGCGCGAACGCCGCCGCGTCCGCCAGCAACTGCACGTCCGGACGCCCGAACAGGATCGCCTGCAGGGAGCAGACCCGCAGCCCCGCGTCCTCGGCCTGGACCCGGTAGCCGCGCGCCGCCGCCGCGTCCAGGCGGTCCCAATCGGCGATCCGGGTGGGTGCCGCCTCGATCCCCTCCGCGCCGAGCCGGGCCAGCAGCGCCAGCGCCGCCGCCGTCTCCCCCGGCGCCCAGGCGAGGTTCGACACGCCCAACCGCGCCATCACGCCCGCCGCGCCGCGACGAAGCGCCCCATGGCGTGCAGCACCGCCTCCGCCCCCATCGCGTAGCCGCCCTCGCCGCCGAAGGCCGCGTCGTGCCGGGTCCGCACGTCGTAGGCGACCGGGCGGGACTGCCCTCCCAACGCGCTGTCCGGGAAGAATTGGGCGCCCACCTCCGCCATCGCCACCGGCTCCGTCACCAGGTTCACCAGCGGCAGGCCCAGCGCCTGCACCCGGTCGATGTCGTCGGCCAGGCGCTCCAGCGGATACCATTGGAAGCGGGACGCCGGGTCGATGTGCTCCAGCCGGTGGTTGTGCAGCAGGTCGTACAGCGCGTTCTTCTTCAGCCCCGGGCCGAACAGCGCCGGCAGGCGGATGACGTGGCACACGGGGAACCGCTCCCGCACCCACGCCTCCAGCCCGGCGCGGTGCAGGCCGTAGGGATGCAGGTCCGCCTCCGGCACCGCGTCCTCCTCGTCCACCGCCAGCGGCGTGCCGTACACATCGACGGTCGAGATCAGGACGAACCGCTCCGCCCGCACCCGCTCCAGCCGGCGCGTCAGCCGCTCGATCCCCGCCCGGTCCTCCTCCGCATGGGCGTTCGCCCACCACTTCACGGCGCTCACCCCGGCGCAGACGATGCGGTCGAACGACCGGCCCTCGATGGCCTCGATGTCGGACGAGTGATAGCCTGCGCCGAACGCCCGCTGCGCCAGCAGGCTCTGCCCCACGAACCCGGTGCTGCCGATCAGCGCGTCCATCACGCCCCCCTCTTCATGCTCTGTGTCATGCGCGAATCTGGGCGATGCTGCGCCGGAGCGAGCTGTCGGCCTGCGTCCCCGGGTCGAACTGCCCGGCCTCGATGGCGGCGAGGATGCGCTCGGTGGCGAAGAACACCGTGTCGATCTTGCCCGACATCACCGAGAAGGTCCGGCCCCGGCGGAACACGTAGCAGGAGCGGTCGTCGAACCGCCCGACCGGCTTGGTCTTGATCGCGAGCTGCGGCCCCACCAGGCGGAACCGCTCGCGGAACTCCGGCACGTAGCGGGAAACCTGCTCCTCCATCAGTTGCGCCTTCTCCGCCACCGTCGCCGCCGACACGTTGTCCCGCACCCGCCGCGCCTCCTCCGGGCTGTCCAGCCGCCCGAGCGGGGTGTGCGGCACGCTGGACAGGGTGTAGAGGCCGGGGTCCTCCGTCGGGTAGATCGAGCACAGCGGGCCGTCCACCAGCGTGACCGCGGGGAAGGGGCCGTCCGTCTCGTAGTACAGCAGCATGGTCGGCTCGTAGTAGAACCGCATCGGCAGCCCGGCGCGGTGCCCCCAGGTCGCGTCCACCAGCACGTCGTAGCGGGTGCCATCGACATGGATGCCGTCCGCGCGCTCCTCCACCGCGTCGATTCGCTGGCCGAGCTGCAGGCTGTCGCCCAGCCGCTCGGTGAAGTAGCGCCGGGCGCGCTCGATCAGCAGCACCCGCTCCCCCGCCAGCAGCAGCCCGTCCACGCCCCGGAGCAGCACGGAGCTTTCGCGGACCTCGCGGTAGTCGATGCCGGAGGAGGTCATGATGAGGCGGTAGGTCGCGAAGTCGATCAGGCTGTCCTCGCGGGGGACGGCGTAGATGTTCTCGGACACTTCGCGGCTCAGTTGCGGGTACCGCTCGACGAACCGCATGAACCCGTCCCGCGACTGCGCCCTTGTGCCGTGGTGGCGCGGGTAATGGAAGCCGAGGTGCAGGCGGAACTGGTTGTTGCCCGACGCCTCGTGCATGGCGCGCTCGTTCTGGTCGAACACGGTGACATCGAGGCCGAGGCCGCGGAGCGAGAGCGCGATGTGGCACCCGTACCAACCCGCCCCGATGACGGCCACCGACAATGCCACGCAGTTCTCCCTGCATTCTGCGGACCCGGACTGTCCTGTGCCGCTGGGTTCGCCCGAAACGCGAAACCTGCTGTTAACCTACCCGATACAATGAGGATAGCGCAACGGTATGGGAGGAGAAACACAACTTTGG
>CAXTTB010000668.1:0-2329 GCA_964246905.1 uncultured Acetobacteraceae bacterium
CCGGGCCCGACTGCCCGTGCGGCAGACCAGCGGCGTAGGGCGGATCAGCGCAGCGCCATCCGCCGCAGGGCGGTCCTGGCCGTTGGCGGGAGGCGCTGACGCTTTCCCGCCCTACAAGCGCGAGCTGCCTTAACAAGTCAGAACTTTGGGTGAACGGCATCACCCAGTTGTCCCGCGGCGATGGCACGGAAGCTGGAGGGGGCTCGGCCTGTCTTTACGGGCAATGAGCCGGCTTCAGCATCGCGCACCCCTTATGCTCCAGCGGCGCCCGCATCCTTGGAATGCGGTCGGCATTTCACGGTGCGGTTCAATATGCAGGCACCCGCGGCCCTGTTATGCTATCACGCGATAGCAGCGTCGTGCGGCGAAGCTGCCAGCCGGAAGGTGTCCCCCATGTCCAGCCTGCTGATCCGCCATGTCGATGACGCCCTGCGTGCCCGGCTCAAAGCCCGCGCCCGCGCCCACCGTCGCTCGCTGGAGGAGGAAGCGCGGGAAACCCTGTGCAGCGCCTTGGCCCGGGATGCAGACGGAACGGAGGAACCTCTTCTGCAACTCGCCGCCCGGCTGTTCGGCCCGGAACGCGGCACGGATCTCGGCCTGCCGCCTCGGGCGGAGGACGGGCAGCGGCCGGCGCCGGACTTCTCCGGGCCGGAGCATGGCCGCTGATCCTGCTCGCGGCATGGCCCTGACGCACGGCGCGACGCTTGCCACGCGCAACGTCACCGACTTCGATGGCTATGGGCTGAGCGTCGTCGATCCCTGGCAGCATCGGTGACGGGCTTGCAAGCCCAAAGCGCCCCACAGCCCCGCATCCTTGCCCGGGCACCGGCCACCGGGTAGAAGCGGCGTTTCCCATGCGGGCCGCGCCCGTGCGGGATTCGTCGTCTTTGATAAGCAGGTCCGTCCGATGAAGCAGCAGGCAAACCTCATACGCGCCGGCCAGGTGCTGGACCACGGCGGTCGCCGCTGGACCGTGCTCAAGCAGCAGATCATCACGCCGGGCAAGGGCGGCGCGTTCATCCAGGTCGAGATGCGCGACCTCAAGACCGGAAACAAGACCAACGAGCGCTGGCGCACCGCCGACACCGTGGAGCGGCTGGCGACCTCGGAAAAGGAGTTCACCTACTCCTACACCGAGGGCGCCAATGTCGTGCTGATGGACCCGGAGAACTACGAGCAGACCATGGTGCCGCTCGACCTCCTGGGCGACCTGGCGCCGTTCCTGCAGGACAACATGACAGTCACCGTCGATATGGTGGAGGAGGAGCCGGTCGGCGTGCGCCTGCCCAACACGGTGGTGCTGGAGGTCGTGGAGGCCGATCCCGTGGTCAAGGGCCAGACCGCCACCAGCAGCTACAAGCCCGCCCGCCTGTCCAACGGCGTGAAGACCCAGGTGCCGCCCTTCGTGGAGGCGGGCGAGCGCATCGTGGTGCGGACCGAGGACGCGAGCTACGTGGAGCGGGCGCGCGGCTGATGGCGCTCCGCCTGTCGCCCCACATGACGGTGATGCAGAACGCGGCGCAGAAGGCGTCGAAGCGGCTGCTGCGCGACTTCAACGAGGTCGAGCAGCTCCAGGTCAGCATCAAGGGGCCGGGCGACTTCGTGAGCCAGGCGGACTTGCGGGCGGAATCCACCATGCGGGAGGAGCTGGGCCGGGCGCGTCCGGGCTATAGCTTCCTGATGGAGGAGAGCGGCATGTCCGGCAGCGCCAACTGGGCGTGGCGCTGGATCGTCGATCCCCTTGATGGCACCAGCAATTTCCTGCACGGCATCCCGCACTGGTGCATCTCCATCGCGCTGGAGCGGCGGCTCTCGGACGGGATGAGCGAGATCGCGGCGTCGATGATCTACAACCCCGTGCACGACGAGATGTTCTGGGCGGAGAAGGGCGGCGGCGCCTACCTGAACGAGCGGCGCCTGCGCGTCTCCGCCCGGCGCGAGCTCAAGGACGCGCTGTTCGCCACCGGCATCCCGTTCGCGGCGGTCTCGGGCGCCAACCGGCTGGCCTTCGCCCGCACGCTCGGCGTGCTGATGCCGCAGGTGGCGGGCGTCCGGCGCTTCGGGGCGGCGGCGCTGGACCTCGCCTGGGTCGCGGCCGGGCGCTACGACGGGTATTGGGAGCTGGGGCTGAAGCCCTGGGACATGGCGGCCGGGCTGCTGATCGTGCGGGAGGCGGGCGGCTTCGTGACCGACCCCTCGGGTGCGGAGAGCACCCTGCACGACGCCGGGCCGAACGACATCGTGGCGGCCAACCCGCACATGCACGCCCGGCTGCGCGAAGTGGTGGCGGAGGGCGTCGCCGCCGCCGAGGGCCGCGCCGGCTGATGCG
>CAXTTB010000669.1:0-2324 GCA_964246905.1 uncultured Acetobacteraceae bacterium
ACGTCGCGAGGATGCCGGCGTAGCGGTCCGCCGCGTCCACCGCGACGACGCGGGCAGCGCGGCGGGTGCGAGGCTGCTGCAGCGCCTGGCCATGCCGGCGAGCGCGGACACGGTGCTGCGCCTCCTCCGTCGCATGACGCTGCCCGAGCAGAGCGCGCCGCGGGCGCCAGCTTCGACCTGCTGCGACGGCGCGTTCTGATGGCGGCATGATCCACCCAAAGCGCGGGAGAGCCGCTTTCGTGGACGTAGAGCCGGCAGCGCGGCTGATGATCTCGGCCGGGAAGCGGCGGCCGGCGCAGCTCGGGCGGGCAGGTGTCGTCCTCCCGCCCGCCTACCCAGCTCAACCCCCTCTCGCAAGCCGGCCAGCAGCCAAGTTGACGGTGCCGGTGATACAGCCATCGGGAACAGGCCGGCTATTCAGATACCTCAACCAGGCGCAAGATCTGACACATAGCCTGCTGCACAAATACATTTATTTAAGTATATATTCTTAATAGTATCTTCTTCGGCAACATGCTGGCAACTGGATCGGGGTTGACGGATACCGCCTGCCGGTGAACCGACCCTGACGAGGTTACAAAAGTCTTGACAATATGTAAAATGTCCAACTCAATGCGCTGGCAGCAGCCAAACGAAAGAACACCGCATGAGTGTCATGGCCAGCATGGGAGCGTCGAAGCGAACAGGTCAGTCGGTCCGGGTCGGGCTGATCGGGTGCGGCGAGATGGGAACGGACATCGTCACCCAGGTCGGGCTGATGCCCGGCATCGAGATCGCCGTCGTGGCGGACCCGCGGATCGACCAGGCGCACGCGGCGCTGCGGACCGCCGGCACCCCGGCCGAGCAGGCCGTCCAAACCGGGTCGCTTCGGGCGGCGCACGACGCCATGCGCGCCGGGCGGGTGGTTGTCACGGAAGACGGGGCGCTCGCCTGCACGGCCGACCATGTTGACGTCGTCATCGACGCGACCGGCAACCCCAGCGTCGGCGCCGAACTCGCGCTGAAGGCGTTCGCCCATCGCAAGCACGTGGTGATGATGAACGTGGAGGCGGACGTCACCGTCGGCCCGATGCTCGCCCGCGAGGCCGCCCGCGCCGGGGTGGGCTACTCGCTGGGCGCCGGCGACGAGCCGAGCGCCGCGATGGAGCTGGTCCGTTTCGTCCGGAGCCTCGGCTACCCGATCATTGCCGCCGGGAAAGGCAAGAACAACCCGCTGCGCTTCGACGCGGTGCCGGCCGAGTACGAGGAAGAAGCGCGGCGGCGGCACATGAACCCCCGGATGCTCGTCGAGTTCATCGACGGCTCCAAGACCATGATCGAGATGTGCGCGATCGCCAACGCGACCGGGCTTGTCCCGGACAAGCCCGGCATGCACGGCCCGGCCGCCGGCCCGCACGACCTGTCGCGCACGCTGGTCCCGGCGGAGGACGGCGGCGTGCTCGCGCGCGCAGGCGTGGTGGACTACTCCGTGGGCGAGGGGCTGGCGCCGGGCGTGTTCGTCGTCATCAAGGCGCCGCACCCCCGCATCCACGAGCGCCTGCGCGACCTCAAGATGGGGCCTGGCCCGTATTTCACCTTCATCCGGCCTTATCACCTGACAAGCCTGGAAGTGCCGCTGACCGCCATCTCGCTCGCGCGGCACGGCCAGCCGCACATGCAGCCGCTGCCGGTCCCGGTGGCGGAGTGCTGCTGCGTCGCCAAGCGCCCGCTTGCGCCAGGAGTGACGCTCGGCAAGATCGGCGAGGACCATTACCGCGGCTGGATCACGACGGCGGCGGACGCGCGGAACGGCCGCCTGCTCCCCATGGGCCTGGCGGAACGGGCGGTGGTGACGCGGCCGTTGGGGCCGGGCGACTACCTGACGTACGACAATTGCCGCCCAGACGGCACGCTGCGGATCGTGGAGCTGCGGCGCGCGCAGGATGCGTTGCTGGCGGAAGCGGCTGGACCCGTCTAGGGTCGGCCTCGCCTTTGATGAGGGGCCAGGCCGCCCGGCAACGCGCATAGGCCGACAACGCCGGGAACAACCGGCGGGACTGGAGGGAACGATGCTGAGCTGGCATTGGGTTGTTCTGGGCTTCGCAGCCCTCTGGAGCGTGCAGATCGCGGGAACCGTGCTGCAGATGCGGCACGTCCGTTCCACCCTGCAGAAAATCGCCCGGGAGTGGGACGACGGGTACGTCGGCTGCGGCGCGGGGCGCGCGGCCTGGGGCGCCGGCGGCATTGCGGTGGTCGTCGCCGGGCCGGACCTTGCGGCCCGGCAGGTGCTCGTCATGCACGGACGCAGCGTGTTCGCCCGGCTGCATCCGATGCCGGCCTTGGAG
>CAXTTB010000670.1:0-2319 GCA_964246905.1 uncultured Acetobacteraceae bacterium
GCGTCGGCCGCGGGCCTGCCCCGCCCCGCCATCGCCGCCAGCGAGCCGATCCGCATCGGCTGGCTCACGACGCTGACCGGGGCCGGCTCGGCGCCCGGGATCGGCTTCAACCGCGGGGTGGAGTTCGCGGCCCAAGCCATCAACGCGGCAGGCGGCGTCAAGGGCCGGATGGTCGAGGTGGTCACGCGGGACACCCAGGGCGACCCGACCAAGTGCGTGAACGCGACGCAGGAGCTGATCAGCCAGCAGAAGGTCCATGCGGTCTGGGGTCCGACCAACTCCGGGGAGTCGCTCGCGGTCACGGCGATCATGGCGCGCGCCAAGATGCCCAACATCCACCCTTGCGTGGTCGATACCCTGATCGACCCGGTGAAGTTCCCCAACGCCTTCCGCATCGCCCCGTCGAACGGGCAGTGGGACGAGGCCGCGCGCAACTACTGCCTCAATGTGCTCAAGACCCGGAAGGTCGCGGTGTTCGGCGACACCACCGGCTACGGCGTGACCGCCGCCAACGCCTGCGCGGCCGGGTTCAAGAAGGCCGGGGGGGAGGCGGTCGTCGTGGCCAACATCGACGCCAACCAGCCGGACATGACGCCCGACATGCTGCGCGCCCGCAACGCCGGGGCGGAGGCGGTGGTGCTCTGGACCGTGGCCACCGGGATGGTCGCCCGCCTGCTCAACACCCGCGCGGCCATGGAATGGGACGTGCCGTTCACCGGGCACCCGTCGCTGGCATCCGGAGACATCGCCGGGCTGATCGCCAAGCCCGCGAACTGGGAGAAGGTCTATGCCGTGGGCTACCGGAGCTGCAGCTACGACGCGGCGGGCGCCTTGCCGCCCCGCAGCCAGGAGCTGGTGGACAGGCTGGCCGGCAAGGTGAGCCTCTCGGACTCGCTGCTGTGGTGGGTGGCCTGCGGCGCGGACGCCGTGAACCTGGTCGCGCGTGCCGTGGAGGCCACCGGCGACACGTCGAGCGCCGGCATCATCGGGTACTGGAACGCGCTCAACCCGTATCCCGGGTATTTCGGGGACTACCGCTTCACCAAGGACCAGCACAACGGCTACCCGGAGGACGCGGTGGTGATGTCGGCCGCCAACACGGCGAAGTCCGGTTCCTTCGCGCTGGCGCCGGGCTATGCCTGACATGCTCGCGTCCATCATCGCGTCCGGCCTGGCGATGGGCGCGGTGTACGCGCTGATCGGCATCACCTACAACACGATGTTCGCGACCTCCCGCGTCATGAGCTTCACCGCCGGGACGCTGGGGATGCTCGGCGGCGTGCTCGGGTCGTTGTTCATGCTGCGCTGGGGATGGCCGGTCGTCGCCGGCCTGCCATTGACGCTCCTCGCCTGCGCGCTGGTGGGCGTGGCGACGGAGTTCGTCGCGGTGCGCCCGGTGCTGAAGAGCCTCGACCAGCACCTCTACGTCCTGACGACGCTGGCGCTGGCGCTGATGGTCCAGCAGGTCACGGCCATCGAATGGAGCACGGAGCCGCGTCCGTTCCCGTCCCTGGTCCCGATGGGGGTGGGCGTGTGGGACGAGAAGTACTGGCTGCCGGTGATCGCCTGCGCCGTGACGGTCGCCGGGCTGGAGTACCTGTACCGCCGCACGCTGGTCGGCCGGGCCTTCCTTGCGGTGGCCGAGGACAATTTCGCAGCAAAGGCGCTGGGCTTGCCGGAGCGGGGCCTGCGGGTGGCGAGCTACGCGATGGCGGGGGCGATCGGGGCGCTGGCCGGGTTCTCGGGCGGCCAGTTGCTGCTCGCCTTCTTCGCCAACGGCCCCTTGCTGAACTTCTACGGCTTCATCCCGGTGGCGCTGGGCGGCCTGGGCAACAACCGAGGTGCCGTGATCGGCGGGCTGGCGCTCGGGCTGTTCCAGCAGGCGGCCAACTTCACCTTCGGCGGGATCTTCGCCTCGGTCGCGGTGTTCGCGCTGTTCATCGCCGTGCTGCTGGCCGCGCCCCAGGGGCTGTTCGGCACCTCGACGGCGCGGCGGGTGTGATGGACAAGCCCGTCCCGCTTTCCGATGCCGAGGCGATGGATGCGGGGGGCGGCGCCATGCCGGCCCTGCGTGGGAGGCCGTGGCGCCATTCGGCGCTGGTCCCATTCCTGGTCCTGCTGGCGCTGGCCGTCGTCCTGCCGCTGACGGGCAACGACTACTACGCCCTGATCGCGACCCGGGCGGCGATCTACTGGATCTTGGTCGCCGGGCTGAACCTGATCGTCGGCTTCGCCGGGCAGCTCGCGATTGGCTACGTCGCGCTGTTCGCACTGGGCGCCTACACGGCCAGCGTGCTTGCGGCCGGGACCGTGCTGCCG
>CAXTTB010000671.1:0-2318 GCA_964246905.1 uncultured Acetobacteraceae bacterium
GGGCGGCGGGGCCCCCCCCCGCCGCCGCCGCCGGGCGGCACGCCCGCGCCGCGGCGCTGGCGGGCCGCGGCCTGATCGCCGAGGACCTGCTGCCGCGCATCGCCGAGGCTGTCGCGGAGGCCGTTGCGGAGACCACAGAGCCGTGACCCCCGCGCCCTATGGCGGGAAGGGGCCGGCGTGCTAACCTCAGGCCGTAGGGAGCCGACCGATGAGTGACATCACCGCGCCGACCGGCCTGTTCGACCGCGCGATCCGCCGGATCACGACCGTTTGGCGCGACATGGCGGACCGCGTGTCCACCGACGAGGACCAGGGCATCCTCAGCCAGATGCGCGCCTGCCTCAACGCCCGCGGCGGCGAGGTCAGCGCCCGCAACCGCGCGGCGAAGCTAGCCCAGGCCTACCTGACGCTCGACGCCGAGGGGCGCACAAGCTTCCTGCGCGACCTCGCCTCCTTCGACAGCGAGCCGGAGGCGGTAGGCCGGGCCTATGAGGCGGTGCGCGCCGCCACCGACGACGCCGGGCGCGCGACCGCCAAGGTCCGGCTGCGCCGCGCGCTGGAGCCGCCGCGGGTCCGCCTGCTCTCGCAGTTCACCACCATCCCGGACGGCATGAAGTTCCTCGTGGACCTGCGCGCCACGCTGCTGGAGCTGACCCGGACCGACCCGCACCTGGCGGCGCTGGAAAGCGACATGCGCGGCCTCTTGGCCAGTTGGTTCGACGTGGGTTTCCTGGAACTCCAGCGAATCGACTGGCACAGCCCGGCCGTGCTGCTGGAGCGCCTGGTCGGCTACGAGGCGGTGCACGAGATCCGCTCCTGGAGCGACCTCAAGAACCGCCTCGACAGCGACCGCCGCTGCTACGCGCTGTTCCATCACCGGATGCCGAACGAGCCGCTGATCTTCGTGGAGGTGGCGCTGGTGCGCGGCCTGGCCGACAGCGTGCAGCGCCTGCTCGACAAGAAGGCGCCGCTGCTCGACCCGAAGATCGCCGACACCGCCATCTTCTACTCCATCAGCAACTGCCAGCGCGGCCTGGCCGGCATCAGCTTCGGCAACTTCCTCATCAAGCGCGTCGTCGAGCTGCTGGGCGCCGAGTTCCGCAACCTCAAGACCTTCGCCACCCTGTCGCCCATCCCCGGCTTCGGCAAATGGCTCGGCGCCAAGCTGGCGGAGGGCGACACGGCGCTGCTGAGCGAGGAAGAGGCCACGAGCCTGCGCGCCGCGGCGCCGGGCGGCGCCTCCATGAACGAGACCGGGCCGCAGGCGCTCGACGCCATCCTCAAGCAGCGGGGCTGGTTCCGCGACCCGGCCCTGCAGAAGGCGGCAGACCCCGTGCTGACGCGCCTCGCGGCCCGTTACCTGATGGTGGAGGCGCGCGGCAGCCGGGCGCTCGACCCCGTGGCGCACTTCCATCTGTCGAACGGCGCCCGGGTGGAGCGGATCATCATGGGCGCCGACACCGGCGGCAAGGGCGTGCGGGAGAGTGCCACGGCCATGGTGAACTACCTCTACGACCCGGCGAAGATCGAGGAGTACCACGAGGACTACGCCGGCGACGGCAAGCGCAACGCCAGCACCGCGGTGCGCCGCATGGCGAGGGGCTGGGCATGAGAGGGGGTTGGCAATGAACGCGCCGAACCCGATCGTCCGGGAGGCGTCGCCGCGCATCGCCGGGCTGCGGGAGATCGAGAAGAAGCTGCTGTGGCTGTCGGCCTGGATGGTGCACCACGCCAACCACGTCCGCCCGAACCGCGACGGCCTCAAGGTCGGCGGGCACCAGGCGAGCTGCGCCTCCTGCATCAGCATCCTGACGGCGCTGTACTTCGAGGTGCTGCGCCCGCAGGACCGCGTGGCGGTGAAGCCCCATGCCGGCCCGGTGTTCCACGCCATCAACCTGCTGCTGGGCCGCGAGCAGCCGGAGCGGCTGTCCACGCTGCGCCAGATGGGCGGCATCCAGAGCTACCCGAGCCGCACCAAGGACGGGCCGGAGGTCGATTTCTCCACCGGCTCGGTGGGCCTCGGCGTCGCGCTGACCAGCTTCGCGTCCCTGATGCAGGACTACGTGCGGCTGCACGGGCTGGACGCCGGGCTGCCGCCGGGGCGGCACGTGGCGATTGCCGGCGACGCGGAACTCGACGAGGGCAACATCTACGAGGCGCTGCTGGAGGGCTGGAAGCACGACGTCCGCAACGTCTGGTGGGTGATCGACTACAACCGGCAGAGCCTCGACAGCGTGGTGCCCGACCGGCTGTTCGGACGGATCGAGGGCCTGTTCCGCGACATGGGCTGGAACGTCGTCACCCTGAAGTACGGCCGC